>CAVEDD010000068.1:0-10633 GCA_963614515.1 Treponemataceae bacterium
AGCTTCCGGAAGAGCGACCTTGCGCCATTCTACAGGTTTCGCCGCCTTGAGGTCGTTGCCGTTGCCGGAACGGTCGGCGATGACCTGGCCGGAGCCCTCGTTGAATTTCCAATAGGCCACAAGCCCTTCTGATGCCGGATCCACGAAATACGGATGGGTTTCCTGATCCTTTATGGTGTCCGCATCGAGAATCCTGTTCCAGATCCTGACTTCGGAGAATATAGCTCCGGCGTTCCTGATAGGGTTGTAGGCAGTGTTGACGTGGAACAGTTTCTTGATGTCGTCGGACTGGTCCGTGGCGAAAGTGACTCCGTCCGAATAATTTCCGGCAGTGGAAGAGCCGACCTGCTCTCCGTTCACATACATCACGAGACTCCTTGTCGATGCATCGTAGGTTACGATGAGGTTGAACCACTCGTTGTAAGGCATATAGCCCAGAAGCGGTTCTCCGCTGTTCGTGCAGATCTGAAGCCGGTTATTGGCATTGGCGAGGTCGCCGGTGCGAAAGAGGAAGTAGCCCTCGATGCCGAAGAAGCTGTTGTTTTCCTTGCGCTCGTTCTTGTTCTTGTCCCAGTCGCAGTTCAGGAGCATCTCGATGGTGAGCTGCTTGAGGTTGCTGACCGGTTCAGGGTGGTTCCATGTGACGTCACAGTAGTTGTCCCACATATAGGCCGCGTCGTTGATGAGGTTCGCGCCCTCGAAGACGAAGAACTTGGTGTCGCGGGAATCAAGCACCGCGATGTCATCGGATTTGAGCGAAACCGGAAGGACATAGAGGGTCTTCTTGTCGAGTGAGAGCACGTCCTTGAAGCTGATGACGCAGTCGCCGGAACGGACTCCGCCCTCGCTGATGGTGAATTCATTCGCGGAGAACGAATAGTTCGCCTCCGGAAGCATCACCGCCTCGGTGCCGAACTTGTCGTTGTAGTAGTCCAGCTGAGCCGCGTCGGGAGATATCACCACCTTCAGAGGGGACTCGGCCGGCTTCGGTATCGCGGCGACAAGAGTCTCGGTGTAGCTGTTCTCGATGGATATGTACAAGGTCTTGCTGCTGACATAGTTGTCAAGGAAAACCTTGTTTTCATAAACCTCCGACGCACTCTTTTCGCAGGACGACAGAGCTGCGAGAGCCGCGATGGAGAGAATCGTGTATTTGAAAATTCTGTTGTTCATCTTGATCTCTGTTTATGAGTTCGGGTTCATATTCTTGATCGCGTTGCGCAGCTTGCTGTAGGTGTTGCGGTTGGAATCGTAGAAAGCAATCCGCATATCATACATCACAAGCCCGTCCTTGCGGAAATCCGAAGAGACGCTCATCCACTTCGAAGCGAGAGGGATCTGCTCGCCGGCGGTGAAGCAGCCCTTCTTGTAGTCGTCGGCGGATGTGTTCGTGACGGAGTAGAGAAGTTTCGCATCCGGATAGACAGCTTTCGTCCTGATGCCCAGATAGTCCATATCCTCGGTCCCCGTAAGGTCCACGCAAGGCAGAATCACATATTCGGCGGCATTCACATAGTCCGCGGAAACGATGTATTCGGCTCTGGTTTCGAGCAGCAGACTGACCCCCTTGCGGGAATTGAATTCCTTCAGCACGGTGTCGAAGAACGCCTTCTCTTCGGCCTTGTAGGCCTCAAGCTCCTCTTCGGTGAGATGATAGCTGTCCTTCACCTCAGCATACTGCACTCTCACGGCATCGAAGCCGAACTCGTCGACATAGCCGAAGACCTTGGCGAGTTCGTCAGTGAAGAATCCGGTGATTTCCGGATAGGTCGGTGCGTCGGGATAGACCGGAGCAGGCACGGTGGACGGGTCTTCGCCCTTTTCCACGGCGGCAGCCTTCGCGGCCTCATAATCCTCGTCTATCTTCTGGCATGCGGCTTCATATTCCGCGTCCAGACGGTCAATCTCCGTCTGCAGGGCGGCCTTCACCTTGTCGTAGGAGAACTCCACGGCGAACCTGAAAGCCTTTTCCTCACGGAGTTTCTCCATCTGCGGAAGCAGGACTCCCGTCAGTTCGGGATTCGACAGCTCGACGAAATCGACGCTGTCCGGAAGAGAAGTGAGATTGTACGACTGATCCGGGAACGTCTCACCATTGTCGAAAGCGACATATGTTATCTTGTGTTCCGACGCCTTGTAGTCGCGTATCATCCCGCAGTACTCGGCGTACAGCTCGGGATTGTCCTTTTCCAGAGAGGAAACCTCGATCTGAATGGACTCCGGCTTCGTCCAGTCGCTGCAGGAAACGAGAACCGCAGCGGCGAAAGCCATTGTTATCATTGATTTTGTTTTCATTTTTCCTCCACGGTTATTTTGTTATTCTCGGGTTGCAGTCCCACCAGGTGCGGGTCGCCATATTGTCGCTGCCTTTGAGGAAGTTCGTGACGGCGTAACTGTAGTTTTCGCTGTTGCTGGTCAGCTCGCTTACAGGATACTTGGACCTGCGGGCATATCCGTCCTCGGCGATTACTCCTCCGCTGAGGTTCACCCCTGCGGTGAAGAGACGCGGGTAGCCGGTGCGGCGGAACTCGGCCCAGGCCTCCACTCCGGTCGCACGCCAGTTGGCGATCCATTTCTGGGTGATTATCTTCTCGAGATTGGTTTCAAAGTCGCCGGAGTTGTTCCACGCGATTGTAGCCCTGCACGAGTAGGTGGCGTCATATCCCTTGCCGCTCTGGTCGACATAGTCTTCAGGGACAGAGACAGCGTCTGCGATGTATTTGTCCGCACCATTGACGTTCCACTGCGCGAAGGAGAGTCTTATCCCCGCCTCGTAGAAGTCCTTTGCCTCGCCTCCCATATTCCAGCCTCGGAGAGCGCCCTCGGCCTTGAGGAACATCGCCTCGGCGGCATTCATCCACATCATCGGGTCATCGGTCTCGACTTTCATATTGGAGCAGTTGGCCCCGGAAGCGGAGTCGCCCATACGCGTACCCCTGCGCCAGCCGACATAGGTTTTCGCCGGATAGCCGGAAGCCGTGAAGTAGGCCTCGCGGCGCGGGTCGGAGTAGCCGTTCATATAGCTTACGATGTCGGCGGCAGCCCTGTAGTCACCCGTCCCATTTCCCCAGTTCAGGCAGAGAAGGACATAGAGGTTCTGGACAGAATGTGTGAACACCGCGTTGTCGGAATTCGTCGCCATTGTCCCGATGCTGTGGTTGACAGCCTCCTCGGCCATTTTCTGAGCCTTCTCAGGGTCGGCATATACAATCCTCATCGCCATACGGAGCTTGAGGGTGTTGGCATATTTGACCCAGCTGGTGAGATTGCCTTTGAAAATGATGTCGGCGCTGGAGTTGATTGTCTCAGAACTTCTTGCCGTAAGAGTTTCCACCGCTTCGGTGAGAAGTTTGAAGCCTGTGTCATAGACATCCTCCTGGGAATCATAGGGTGCCACGAGAGAACCGTCCGCGCCGATGTGCGTGAAAGGCACCGGCCCGTAGATGTCGGCGAGCTGTGCGAAGACAGAAACCCGCGCTATTTCCGCCACCGCGAGAGTCACAGGGTCGGAAGTGAAGTTGCGGAGCTGGTTGTAGGCTCCGTAGAAACCCGGAATCACCTTCTCGAAAGGGTCGGCCGTCCAGTCGTCCGTGGCGTTGTAGGTGGAGATTTTCGTCTCCCAGCCCTTCTTTTCCGCGAGGTAGCCTCCGAGCGTACTTCCGCACAGGACATCCATGAACTGGAACTGATGTTCCTGCACAGGAACCACATATCCCAGCATATTTTTCAGCGCGCCGCGGATCACATAGTCGTCCGCAGCGACCTGCTCATCGGTGGCCTCATACGGATTGGTGTTTATCTCCAGATACTTCCCGGTGCAGGAAGTCCCGGCCACACAGATGAGGGCGACACCGATTATGTTGTATATTTTCTTCATATCCACTCACTTTAGAATTTTAAACGGAGGCTCAATGCAACCGAACGGGTCGAAGGCAGCATGAAGCTGTCGATTCCCTGATAGTAGTTGCCGGCGCTCGCAATCGCCTCCGGGTCGAACGGAGCCTTGCAGTAAATCATCCAGAGGTTCCTTCCCACGATGGAGACATTGAGGTCAAAGAGGTTGCCCAGAACCTTTCTCGGAATGTTGTAACCGATGTGGGCTTCCTGAAGGCGGACATTAGTCGCGCTGTAGGTGTAGTACTGAGGTATGCCTCCGTTGGCTGCCACCACTGAATACCAGGAATACGGATCGATTGTGCAGCCTTCGACGAACACTCCTCCGTTGTCGCGGGCCTCTGCTGTGGTCTCGGACACTCCGAAGCTGTCGAGCCGTGCCTGAGTTGCGGAATAGGCTATGCCGCCGATGCGGGCGGAAACCATGAAGCCGAAGTTGAAGTTCTGGATTGAAAAGTCGTTGTTCCACGCCAGATTGGCCTTCGGGAACACGGAGCCGAGCTTCTTGTAGTCGGTCGTGATGCTGCTTATCTTGCCGTCTGCATCGATGTAGATGTTTCCGTTGTTGTCACGGTTGAGGTCGATGGTGGAGTAGAGGTCGCCGAGCGTGCCCCCCGGAGTGAGAACGAATGCGGCGTTGCCGAGTCCTCCGACCTTGAGGCGGTCGAGGGTGATGACCTGTCCGGACTCAGGGTGCACGTAGTTCTCCATCAGTTTCTCGACCTTGTTCTTGTTCGCGCTGAAGGTGAATGTCGAGTTCCATCCGAAGATGCCCCACTGGTGGTCGTAGCCTGCGGAGAGTTCGACACCGCGGTTGATTACGCTACCGGTCTGGACATAGAGTTTGGTGTAACCCGAAGACACTGAAAGCTGTGAGTCGAAGGTCTGGTTGTAGGTCTTGGTGTCATAGTAGCTGACATCGAGGCTGAAACCCTTGAACGCCTTGAATGTGAGTCCGACTTCCCAGGAGTCCGTCCTTTCCGGCTTGAGGTCGTACATAGGGTAGCTCTTGGAAGTCTCCCACGCTCCTGTGCTGCTGTTCCACGAGTAGGTCGGGTTCGCGATGAAGCGTGAGAAAGGAAGACCGACTGACGCCCAGGAGCCGCGTACCTTGAGGAAGTCGATGGCTTCAGGCATAGGGAGAATCTGTGAAAGCACTATGGACGCGCCGACGGAAGGGTAGAAGAAGCTCTTCTTTGAAGAATGCGCTCCGGCAAGCTGTGAAGGCCAGTCGTTGCGGCCGGTGAAAGTGAGGTAGTATGCCCCCTTGTAGCCGATTTCCGCCGAGCCGAGAACTGACTGGGTCTGCTCCTGCCAGCCGTCGTTGTGGACGTCGGACTTGCTCTTGTCGAGCTGCTGCACCGCGAAGACGTTAGGAAGGCCGTCAGCACGGATACCGCCGCGGGCCTGCATGAGCCTGTAGCGCATATCCGAGATGGATGCGCTGAGGTTCGCGCCGACCGACCAGTCGCCCCAGGTCTTGTTGAAGCTCAGGAGCACGTCGGCGTAGATCTGGCGCTGGGATGACTCCTCGTCGTAGAAGTAGCCGTTGGAAGAACCCTCGGTGATGGTGGTGTTGGTGCTGGCGTAGGACTTGTCGGTGTAGGTGTTGTCGGTGTTGTCAATCTTGACGCGGCCGGAAAGTTTCAGACAGTCGAGTATGTCCCAGGTGAGTCCGCCGGAAATCATATAGCGGTCCTTGTCGTTCTCGCGGAGACGGCGGTACTGGGTCCAGTATGGGTTGTCCCATTCGATGCCGCCCTTGCCCATGAGATCCCAGTTCTGCACATAGATCTTGCGGGTGGAGTCATACTGTTCGAACATCTTGGCATATTCCCAGTCCTCGCCGCGAGGGTAGAGATAGGCGGCCACGAGAGGGTTTCCGTAGATACCCTGGTTGACCATATTGAGGTCCTTCTGCTTCACATACTGCGCGCTGATGTCGAGATGGAGCTTGTCATTGAGGAAGGACGAAGTGGTGCGGACGGATGCGTTGTAGCGGTGGTAGCCGTTGTTCGGGATGATGCCCCGTGAGTCCACGGCGCCTGCGGACGCATAGACCTGATTCCTCTTGTTTCCCACTGAAAGCGAGATGGTCTCAGTGCCGACGATGCCCGTGCGGAGGAAGTCGCTGCCGGGATTGTAGTTCATCCTGTCCTTCTCGGAAAGGAGGGAACCCCAGCTGACAGCCTCGCCCTCGACATTGCCGTAGCGGTTCTGGAAACGCGGAAGCACGAAGGCGTTCTGCATCTCGGTGTTGCTGGTGACGGTGAGTGAAAGCTTGCCTTCCTGACCTTTCTTGGTGGTGACGATAATCGCGCCGTTGGAAGCGTTGCTTCCGTAGAGGGCCGCAGCGGCCGCTCCGGTCAGGACTGAAATGGACTCGATGTCCTCGGGGTTGATGTCGGCGATTCCCTCGGAACGTCCGCGTGAGCCGTAGTCGGTCTCACCGTTGTCGGACATCGCGTACATAGGGATGCCGTCGATGACATAGAGCGCGTTGGAGGATGAGTTGATGCCTTTCGTACCGCGCATCACGACCTTGGTCTCACCGCCGACTCCGGAAGAGGAGGCGTTGATTGTGACGCCGGCAATCTTGCCGTTGAGGGCGTTGACGAGGTTCGCGTCCTTGATGGCGGTAATCTGCTCGTTGGAAATCTGCTGGACGTTGTAGTTCAGGGCTTTCTCGGAGCGCTTGATGCCGAGGGCGGTGACCACGCCGGCCTCAAGGACTTCGGTGTCCTCGACAAGGACGAAATCGAAATGCCTCTGCTTCGAAATCTCCGAAGATATGGTCTTGTAGCCGAGGAAGGAGACTTCGATGACGTCGGATTTGAAGTCTGCCGGAAGTTTGATGCTGAATTTGCCGTCGAGGTCGGTGCTCGTTCCGGTCTTGCTGTTCTTGAGCAGAACGGATGCTCCCGGGACTGGCTCGCCTTTCTGGTCTTTTACGACTCCTGAAAGGACGTCAGCTTCCGCCCCCCCCACAGACTTTTTCAGGATGATGTTTCTGCCGGAAGTGACGGTGTATTCGACGCCGGTGTTCCGGACCATCTGGTCAAGAGCGTTTCCAACGGAAATGCGCGACCCTTTCACTGTTACAGGAACCGACACGTCGACATCCTGATTCAGGAACAGATAGGTTGTCTGCGATTCAATTTCCTTCATCACCTGCGACATGGGGACATTCTCCATATCGAGCGTGACTCCCGAAGACTGCGCCTGCGCACTTTCCGTTCCGAGGAAGAGCGCAAGGAAAATCACCGGGGCGAGGAACAATCTGAATCTGCAGAACAGGTTCATTTTGTTTGCCATAAGTGGTTTTTTAATGTTATTAACTATATCGTAATCCTTAACCCCCTGCGGACGGACTGACCGTCTCCGGAGCTAAATCCTACTTTTTCTTTTCACCCGTCAGCGTATCACCACGACTCCGGTCTCCTGGTCGAGAGTGTAGCTGAAGTCGCAGCCGCGCTGAAGTGTCCGGAGGGCATTCTCTATCCCTTCGCAGACATACATCTTTCCGGAGATGAAGCGCAGTTCCGGCATAGTCTCCCGCCGTATGTCTATCTTCACCCCGAAAGCCCTCTCGAACTTGGTCATCAGCGAACCGAAGTCCAGGTCAGTTATGCTTATTATGCCTCTGGTCCAGAGGTAGTCGTCATCACTCGTAATCGTGCAGCGCTGAAGTCTGTCGCCGCACATATAGACCATCTGGTTGGGGTTGAGATAGAGACAGCTGCAGTCCCGCCTGTCCGTCACCTTCACGGATCCCTCGAAAAGCGAGGTCGTGAATTCCCCGGAAGACGGGTCGGCCGTCACTTCAAACTCGGTTCCGAGCACCGTCACGTCGCAGACAAAGGTGTTCACGACAAACGGGTGCTCCTCGTCATGCGCAACGGAGAACCTGCCCTGTCCGGAAAATCTCACACTGCGGATTCCGTCGGCGAAAATCACCGGATATTCGAGACGGGAGCCGCCGTTGAGCTTTACCATCGTGCCGTCGCTCAGGGCGAAATCCACGACTTTCCCGTTCGGAACTTCAAGGACATTGTAAACCGATGCGAGCTCCTCTTTCTGAACCTGTCGGCCTCCACGGAAAGAGACGAAGCACGCGAAAGCGGCCGCGGCCACCGATGCGACCGCCACAACGGCGCGTCTCACCCCGGCTCTTACGGCGAACCTCCTGTGCCTGCCCTCCGGAACAGGCTTCCCCTCAATGACCTCCATCGGAGCGGACATCACCCATTTCTCATAGAGTTCGGACGCCCTGCGGTAGCGGCTGCGGTTCTCTTCGCTCGCGGAAACCCAAGCTCCGACAATCCGCCTCTCCCCTTCCGACGCCGCGCCGGAAAAGCAGCGGAAAAGCAGTTCATCGCTGATTCCGCCTCTGACCGTATTGTTGTTCTTATCATCCATAACTTCTATAAGAACGATTGGCCGGAGGCTTTTGACATAATTTTTTTACAGTTCCTGCGGACACCCCTCCGGGGATTGCTTTCATTTCATCGGTACGGATGCGGGCGATGAGTAAAAGACAGACCCGAAAAGGACACAAGATTTCGGAATTGATTATATTTGTCGCGCCGAAATGACGGTTTGTCGCACAAAATGACGGCTATGCCCGGAGATAAGACCCATAAACTTTCATTTGAAGACATTCTCCTTCTGAACGGGGAGAGACTGCGTTTCGTGAAGATTGCGCAGCGCTATGTCGGCAAGAGCGAACTGGCGGAGGATATCTTCCAGGATTGCATAGTCAGAATTCTCGCGCATCGCGATGAACTGGAAATCAACGACATAAGGGGATATTTCCTCATAATGGTGAAGAACCGCTGCCTCGACCACCTCAAAAGCAGGCTCAACCGCGACGCGCTTCCTCCGGAGCTGAAGGAACTGGTGCTCGAAGATATGAAGCTCCTTTCGGAGGAGGGCGGCAGCGACTTTTCCCTGCACGTCGATTTCCCAGTCCTGCTCGACAAGGTGCGCAGACTTCTTCCCGAACTGACCTACGAGATTTTCACGGCGAAGAGACTCTCCGGAATGTCCGCCAAGGAAATCGCGAAGCAGTTCGGCATCACCGAAAGGCGCGTGAACTTCGAAATCCAGAAGGCGTCGAAAGTCTTCCGCCAGGTCTTCAGGGACTATTTCGTCCTCTTCGCTTTCGCCGTGATGAACAACATATGATTTTGCGGGACAATTTCATTTCTATGAAAATGATTTTTAACAGAACGGATTCCTATGTCGGAATGAGACGGTTTATAAGGAAAATGTCGTGGCTCCGCACTCTGACGACCGCGGCTTTGGCTGTCGCCGCCGTGGCGGGGACGGGCTGCGGAGGACGCAGCGGTGAAAAGGCCGGGGAGGCTGCCGGGGAGGTGCGCGCCTTTCCGCAGGTGAGCGTGCCGGCTTTGATTGAGGACCCCGATGAACGGGCGGAATATGCCGCGCTGCACTGGTTCGACCCTTTCACGCAGACTGAAGAGGCGGCTGACCCGGGAAAATCCACGGGACGGGGCGCTGCGGGAAATGGCGGCGCTGCGGGGAAATGGCTATGCGACTCGACACACATCGGCGGAGTGCCGGCCGCGCAGCTGGAACAGGCTTTCGCTTCGTGGTGCGGGATTCTGGACTTGGTGCCTATGGAGACTGCGGAAAGGGCTGCGGAACATCTTTTCGACAGGATTGCCTCCTGCGAAGCCGCGGACACGGCGTCAAATGTCTTCGAGCGGATGAACGGAATCGCCGACAAATATCTCTACGATCCCAACTCCCCCCTGCGCAACGAGGACTGGTATCGTCCGTTCGTGCAGGCCCGTTCGCAGTCCGTTCTCATTTCTCCGGACCGTCGCGAGGCCGATGCCGTGACTGCCCGCAGGTGTTCCCTCAACAAGACCGGCACGAAGGCTGCGGATTTCCGTTTCTCCGACAGAAACGGCCGGACATATTCCCTCTACGGAATCAGGGCGGAATTCACGCTCCTGTTTTTCTCCAACCCCGGCTGCAACGCATGCAAGGATATAATCGACGCGCTCAAGGCCTCTCCGGAGATGGAGGAGATGATTGCCTCCGGCGAACTTGCCGTGCTGAACATCTACATCGACGAAGACCTCGCCGGATGGTACGAATATATGCCCATATACCCGGAATCCTGGTACAACGGATATGATCCGGACTATGTGATACGCACCGACATTCTCTACGACGTCCGGGCCATCCCGTCGCTCTATCTCCTCAACCGGGACAAGATTGTGCTGATGAAGGACGCGCCGGCCGAGAAAGTTCTCCCCGCGATATTCGGACGCCGAGAACTCTGAATATATGGAAATTACTAAAACACATTGACATATGGCAACAATAACCAAAGAATTATGGGGCAAGTCTCCGGACGGGAAGGAAATCTTCCGCTACACGCTCAAGAACGCTTCGGGCGCTTATGTCCAGGTCTCAAGCATCGGGGCGGGAATCGTGTCGGCGGTCGTACCTGACCGAGAAGGGAATCTCGCTGACGTGGTGCTGGGCTATCCAGACCCTCTCAGCTATTTCGGTGACGGCCCGTGCGCCGGAAAAGTTCCGGGACGTTACGCAAACCGAATCGCAAAGGGCAGGTTCACTCTCGACGGCGTTGAATACACCCTTCCGATAAACAACGGGCCGAACCATCTTCACGGAGGGCCGGATGGCTTCCAGAATCAGGTCTGGGAGAGCCGCATCGAGGGGGACGGAGTGGAGTTCCTCT
>CAVEDD010000069.1:0-10602 GCA_963614515.1 Treponemataceae bacterium
TAGCGGCGGTCATCCACATAACCGTCCCCGAGCAGCGACTCAATCACGGCTTCCGCCCCACGGGAATCTCCGTCAAGAGCCTTCATAGCCTTCGCCCTTATGTCGGAGACGCAGTATTCACGCCGCGAACACAGATTCCGCAGTCTCGAAAGAAGTTTCTGAATGGTGTCGTCTCCGGTCATCGAAATCAGAAATTATATCCGAAACTCAGGTACAGCCCCCAGTTGTGTATGATGTCCGACCAGTTGATGTTCGCGGAAATCGGCCCGAAAATGGTGTTGTAGGAGTATTCGAGCGCGAAACCGTACATTCCCTGTCCGGCTTTGATTTCGCGGAAAGTGTCGAATGTGTACAGGCAGTTGGCGATTCCGGTGACATAATGGTTCTTCGCCACGTTGAAACGGAAATCCGCCCTTGCGACTCCGAGCTTCGGGCTGAGCATCATCATCCTCGGAATTCCCATGAACGGGATCTGCTGTTCGAGGTAGCGCCCTCCGATCTGCCCCCCGACTGCGTTGGCGAACACCACCGGAGACCTGTCTCCGAACTGGCAGCGGGCGTTCAGCGACGGGATGAGCGCGAAGACCTTTCCCATCGGTACCACCGCCTTGAAATTCATATCCACCGTATGCAGGCCGCCGTTCTGAAGCGTGTGCACATAGTCGGTGAAAGTCCAGCCGTATGACAGTCCGAACTTTATCCCTTTCGTCGGGAAATATCCCCTGTCGAAATTGTCAATCTTACCGTCTATGTAAAGGCTCATATAGTTCGACAGTTCCGTCATCTCAGTATATCTTCCGCTGAAATGAGAATTGAGGAACGTGTCCGCAGTGTTGTCGTAGAACAGGTCGTTGCGGATGCCCAGGTTCACGTCGAAGTACGACCACTTGAGTCCGGAGACGAAAATTTCCTGCCTGGACGACAGATAGTCGAACATCGGCCAGTCGTTCCGCGTGTTGAAGACTTTCGCCTGAGTCCACCTGACGGAAGCGGACGCATTGACTGTCGGGATGTTCGGAGCGTCGTAGGAATAGCGGAGCGTTACCGACGGATTCATGCTGAGCCTGGTGTCGAGGTTGAGAGTCGAACCCTGAATCCTGTTGGCGAACAGACCCACGTTGAACACCGCCGTGACGAATTCCTCTGTGTCTGCACGCATCCCTATCCCGAGCTGGTGTATCGGCCCTTTCTTGCAGGTTATGTCGAGATTGAATGGTTCCGTCCTGCCGCGGAGTTCGTAGGAGACATAATCGTAGGCTCCGGTAGCATAGACCTGCGCAATCGCATGGGAAATCTTTTCGTAGGAAAGAGTGTCCCCCGGATGGATGTCAATCTTCTTCTTGAGAATCTTCTCCTCCGCGACGCCGACTCCCGAAATCTCCACGCTGCATATCCTGACAGGATGATTTCTCAGATTTATGGCATGCGGCGCGGCGAGTCTGAGAGAATCCTCCCCGACCCTGCGTTTGATGGCGGCGAGCAGGGAATCCTTTTCCCGCGCGGCCTCGTAACCGTTATGAATCAGTTTCGCTATGTTCTCCTTCGAGAAGCTGAGCATGTTCAGCCCCATCAGATCCGGACGTATCGAGACATCCGGGATATGGATGTTCCGCTCATAGACTTCCCTTTCGAACATGTCCATACTGTGGGAGACCACGTCGCCGAGATTGCGGATCTGCGCGCCCGGCTTCGGGGGCGAAGTCACGTCGACACCGATTATAATGTCCGCCCCGAGCTGCCGTGCTATGTCCGTAGGATAGTTGTCCCTCATTCCCCCGTCCACAAGAACCAGGTCGTCATACCTGACAGGGGTGAAGACACCCGGGATGGACATCGTGGAACGCAGCGCCGTGTTGATCGGACCGTCGTACCACACCTTGGTCCTTCCGGTCCCGAGATCCGTGGACACGCAGGCGTATGGGATGGGAAGATCCATAAAATCCATCGGATCCTGATAGCCCACGGTGAGGGAGCTGAAAAGATTGGATATGTTCTGGCCATAGACATAGCCCGAAGGAAGACTGCCCAGCAGATTGTCCTTCAGAATGCTGTTTTCGTGCTCGTCATCAGCCTCAAGGTGAAGATCCGCCTGCATCCTCTTCGCCGGTTCGACATTCTGCGTGCCGCTCGCGTAGTAGAACGGCATGGAGATGAGGTATTTCTCCCCGTATTTCATCCGGTTGTAGGAGATGTACTCCCTCGGCAGCCTGTCGCGCATCAGGGCCTCCCAGTCGAGACTCCGTATGAGCGTGTCTATTTCGCGGTAGTCATAGCCCAGCGAAGTAAGTCCGCCCATCAGTCCGCCGATGCTGGTGCCGAGGACGATATCCACCGGAATCTTGAGGGAATCGAGATAGTGCAGGACTCCTATGTGCGCCGCGCCCTTCGCTCCGCCGCCGCTCATCACGAGCGCGACTGTGGGACGGTGCTGACGGATGGAGTCCAGACGGGTCTTCATCCTTCCGATTACGATTGAATCCTCAACCGGCGAGACGCTGCGGCTGAAATATGTCTTCCGCTGAGCGTTCTGCGCCGAAAGCTCCGCCGTCACCGGGCATAAGAGAGCCGCGACGGCAAGCATCAGAAAATATGAAATGAACCTCTTCATTGGCGGTCTGTTTTTATGATGTCCGTTCCGGACACATCAGTTCTCTTCAAAAGTCACGACATCCGTTCCGGTACGGCAGTTTTCTCCAAAAGTCCGGAGGAGGTCTTCTCCGCAGCTCTTGCAGCATGCTCTCCGGCAAGCAGCCCGCAGGCGGCGAAAATGTCCTCGCCACGGGAAGCGCGTATGGTCGCCACGATTCCGGCATCGTTCAGACGCCTGCGGAACGCCTCCATCGCCGCCGGCGACGCTGTCCCGTACGGGAAATCCGGAATCTGATGGAAACGGATGAGATTCACCCGGCATTCAAGACGGCGGAGCAGCCTGACCAGCGCATCGGCGTGTCGCGGGCTGTCGTTGAATCCGGCGAACATGGTGTATTCGAAACTGACGCGCCGCTGCCCGCTGAAATCGTATTTCTCAAGCAGTCTGACAATCTCCGTGAGCGACCAGGCCTTCTGCGCGGGCATCATGCTCAGACGCTCTTCGGGGAAGGGATTGTGAAGGCTGACGGCGATGTGGCAGCGGCACTCGTCCAGAAACCTCCGGAGATTCGGGAGCACGCCGATTGTGGAGACGGTTATCCGCTTCGGACTCCACGCGAATCCCCAGTCGGCGGTGAGAATCTCTATCGCCCGCATGACATTGTCATAGTTGTCCAGCGGCTCGCCCATGCCCATGAATACGGCATTGGTGAGCGCATCGCTCTCCTCTATCGACAGGAACTGGGAGATTATCTCCCCTGCGGTGAGATTTCCGTGGAAACCCTGCCTCCCGGTCATGCAGAACCTGCATCCCATACGGCAGCCGGACTGCGACGAGACACAGAGCGTCGCCCTGTCCCCGTCGGGAATCATCACCGCCTCCACGGCTGACTCCTCATTCCGTCCGGTCACCGGAAAGAGATATTTCTCCGTGCCGTCGGTCGAACGCATCACATTCAACGGCTCGACAAGCCCAAGCTCATATTTTTCGGAAATCCTCGCACGGGCATCCTTGGAAAGGTTGGTCATCCCGTCAATCGAGCGGACTTTCTTCCGGTACATCCACTGCGCAATCTGCCCTGCGGTGAACTTCGGCAGTCCGAGCGACAGCACCAGTTCCTGCAGTTCGGCGAGATTCTTTCCGAGAAGCGTTTCCTTCATTACGGCGGACATTAAAACTGTTCAACGGCGGCGGAGTGCCGCGGGTTTATTTGCTCACAAGCCCGAGTTTCTTCATCAGAGCCTCAGGCTGAGGGTCGTGTCCGCGGAAGTTGCGGTAGAGCACTGCGGGATCCTCGGAATCGCCCTTCGAGAGTATGTTGTCGCGGAAACTGTGGCTCACCTCAGTGTTGAATATGCCTTTCTCCTCGAACAGCGAGAATGCGTCGGCCTCAAGAACCTCGGCCCATTTATAGGAGTAGTAACCTGCGGAATATCCGCCCGCGAAGATGTGCGAGAACGAAGTCGAGCTGCAGGTCTCCGGCAGGGTGACAGTCACCGCATAAGGTTCGAGAGCCTTTTTCTCGAAAGCCTGCACGTCCACATTCTCCGGAAGTGCTTTCAGAGAGTGCCATGCCATGTCGAGCAGACCGAACTGGAGCTGGCGCACCTGCGAGTAGCCGGCGAGATAGTTCTTTGCGGCCACAATCTTGTCAATAAGTTCAGACGGGATGTTCTCCCCTGTCTGATAATGCTTTGCGAAAGTGTTGAGATATTCAGGCTCATATCCCCAGTTCTCCATGATCTGCGACGGAAGCTCGACGAAATCGCGGGCGACCGAAGTGCCGGTGATTGACTGGTAGCGTCCCTCCGCGAGCATGCCGTGGAGAGCGTGTCCGAACTCGTGGAGGAATGTCGTGAACTCGTCATGCGTAAGCAGCGACGGAGAAGTCGATGTCGGCTTGCTGAAATTGGTCACAATGCTGATGAAAGGACGCTTTTCCACCCCGTTCTCGATGCTCTGGCCTCTGAACTCAGTCATCCACGCGCCTCCCCTCTTGCTCGCGCGAGGGAAAAAGTCCGCATAGAACAGTGCCTTGTGCACGCCGTTCTCATCGGTCACATCATAGACTTTCACATCCTTGTGATAGCCCGGGATGTCCTTGCGCAGGGTGAAGTTCAGTCCATAGAGCCTGTGCGCGAGGTCAAACACCGCGTCGATGCAGTTCTCAAGTCTGAAATAAGGCTTGAGCAGTTCCTCGTTCAGGGAATATTTCGCCTCCTGATAGCGCTCGGACCAGAACGAGAAGTCCCACGGCATCAGTTCACTGTCCTCGAAGCCGTTCTCTTTCGCATAGGCGAGAATCTCGGCGACTTCGGCCTTCGCGAACGGGAGGGACGGAATCACGAGCTGCGCGAGGAAGTCATCGACGGTCTTCGTGTTCTTCGCCATCCTTTCCTCAAGGGCATAGTCGGCATAAGTCCCGTAACCGAGTATGTTAGCCGTCTTTATCCGCAGGTCAACTATCTTCTTCACGTTGTCACGGTTGTCGAATTCGCCCGAAACCGCCCTCGTGTTGTAGGCCATGTACATCTGGCGGCGGAGTTCACGCACCTTGCTGAATTTCATGAACGGGCCGTAGCTCGGGTAGTCGAGAGTGAAGGCCCAGCCTTCCATCCCCTTTTCCTTCGCGGTCTCGGCGGCGGCGTCGATGACATAGGCCGGAAGTCCGTCAAGTTCAGTCGAATCGGTGACATTCAGCGTGTAGGCGTTGGTCGCCGCGAGGACATTCTTGCTGAACGCGAGAGTCGCCAGTGAAAGCTCCTCCGAAAGGCGGCTGTACTCGGCCTTGTCCTCCGCTCCGAGGTTGGCCCCGTTGCGTGCGAACGACCGGTAGAAATTCTCGAGTATGCGCAGCTGGTCAGGAGCGAGGTCCAGGCTTCCCCTCTTGTCATATACGGCCTTGACCCTTTGGAAAAGTTTCTCGTTCAGAGACACATACATCGAATATTCCGTAAGTTTCGGCGAGACCTCCTCGGCAATCTTCTGCATCTCGTCGTCAGTGTCGGCCTCCATGAGGTTGAAGAATATTGCCGAAACTCTCTCGAGCGTCTGTCCGGAATATTCAATCGCCTCCACCGTATTCTCGAATGTCGGCTCCTCCGGGTTGTCGGCTATGGCGTCGATTTCTGCCTTGGCCTCGCTGATCCCCTGCTCGAAGGCGGGGAGGTAGTGTTCATTGCGGATTTTGTCGAACTGCGGAGCGCCATAAGGCAGTTTCGACTCCGTCAAAAGCGGATTTTCCATATTACAAGAAGTGACAGTCGCGAGCGCGACGCCCGCTGCAAAAACTAACTTTTTCATTTTCATATAATCTTGATGCGATATTTGTCCTGATAATGTCCGCGGTCCGAGGCTCCGGTACAAAGCCGTCCCGAGGCACGACCAACCTGCAAAGTTAGAAAAATTTCACGACATGCCACATTCGGGGACAGACGCAACGCCACGGCTGAAACGGAATCCCCTCACATCCTGGATATGGCGAAAATCCGGCTGTCGGTAAGATTGTAGCGTATGTCGAAACAGCTGCACTCGCTGTAGCGCGGCCGTCGCAGACAGCCCGTCATATATCCCGGATTGAACCCTCTGAAAATCATCTGGGTGATGTCCAGGCTCATTATATTCTCGCGGAGAAGGGCGCGCAGGACAGAATAGTTCCGGCTCAGGATTTTCATGACATCGGACTTGTTCCTGATGCTCTCCCTGCGCTCCACATAGTGCCACCTGTTCTTGCAGGATTCGCTGCAATAGAGTTTGTCCGTACGCCCGTAGGGAAGCGGCTCGCCGCACTCCAGACAGCGCTTCACATACCCGTTGGCCACATCGTTGAAATCGTAACCCATAAGAAACCGTTTTGCCGCAAATATGAAGAACGCGGATGAAAATCGCAAGCGCTGACCCCCTGTCGCAATAAATCATAAACCATATTTTTATCTTTTTATATTTTTTATCTTTTTTTTATCCGAATCCATAATCTCCCGTCTTCGGGGATGTCGCTTTCGCGGATCCGGGCATTTCCGTCAAAAAAGACACATATCCATATAAAAAAGAGCGAAAACATATAAATTCAGAAATAAATCAGCCCCGTCAGGTCTCAATCCATTGATGTTCAGAACTATTTTGCAGTACTTTGCGGCACGCGGCGGCGATGAGAGCTCCTGAACCGGCGCGGACATAAGGGGCGTTTTCCGGAAACCGTCCTGAAAAACAAACAAATCACAATTCAGAAAAATGGAAACAATCAACAGAGTCGAACTGCAGGGAACTGTGGGAAATGTCAGGATTCAGGAAGCGGGTGACAGGAGAGTGCTGCATTTCTCGCTCGTGACCAACAGGGTCGCGCGCAACAGGGAGGGTGAGAACATCGTCGAAACTTGCTGGCACAATGTGGAGGCGTGGGAAGGACAGAACATCGCCGACCTTGACAGAATCGTGAAAGGCAGCAACGTGCATTTGTCCGGAAGAATCAGGTACTCGAAATATGTCGGCAACGACAACATCGAACGGACAAGCACTGACATAATCGCGTCAAAGCTCGAACTGGTGGAGGACGGCGCGGCTTAACCGTTCTGCTCCGGCGCCGGAGCGTCATTCACCGGTATCGTATCCCGGCGTCATATTCCGGTGTCATTCACCGGTGTCGTATCCCGGTGCCATATTCCGGAAGCCCGCCATTAACTGAGAATTGACACGGGCTTCCGGTTTTTTCCGGATTTTTTTGTAGTTTTGCATCAGTCTGACTGTTTTTGCAGTCCCGACTTATCTGACTGAACGACTGACTAAACGACTGAAAAATGCTGAGAAAGACAAGAATCGCTCTCGCGGCGGTGTTTTTCACGGGAATCACTCTGCTGTTTCTTGATTTTACCGGAGTGCTGCACCTCTGGCTCGGATGGATGGCGAAAATCCAGTTCATTCCTGCGGTGCTCGCTATGAATTTCGGCGTCGTCGCCGCGCTTCTGCTGCTGACGCTGCTGTTCGGAAGGGTCTATTGCTCCGTCATCTGCCCGCTCGGGGTGATGCAGGACATAATCTCGTGGATTCACGGAAAGACGAAAAAGAAGAATCTTTACCGTTTCAAATACCGCAGACCGCTGACGGTGCTGCGCTACGGGGTGCTCGCCGCTTTCATCGCGGCAATGGTGCTCGGAGCGACATCCATAGCCGCACTGATTGCACCTTACAGCGCATACGGAAGAATCGCCACGGAACTGTTCGCTCCGGTTTATCGCGGATGCAACAACCTGTTCGCGATGATTGCGGAGCATTTCGACAGCTACGCATTCTACACGACGGAAGTCTGGGTGAAAAGCGGGGTGACTCTCGCCGTTGCGGCCGTGACCTTCGCGCTGCTCGCCGTCCTGTCCTGGAAATGGGGGCGGATCTGGTGCAACAGCATCTGCCCGGTGGGTTCGCTGCTCGGACTCGTGTCGAGGTTCAGCCTTTTCGCCCCGGTGATTGACACAGAGAAATGCCGCAATTGCGGGCTGTGCGGAAAACGCTGCAAATCCTCCTGCATCGATGTGAAGAGCCACAGCGTTGACCGCAGCCGCTGCGTGGTGTGTCTGGACTGCATCCCGGTCTGCCGCGAGGGGGCGATTCAGTATAAGTTCAGGTACGGGAAACCGGCTGCCGCCCCGGGCGGGACTGCGGACAAAGGAGAAAGCCGGGGAGGCGGGCAGGATCAGAAAAACGGATCTGCCGCAGCAAGACCGGAGAACGGGACGCGGCGGGAGTTCCTCAAGACCACGGCGGTGGTCGCCGGGACGCTTGCGGCCGCAGAAATGGCGCGTCCGCTTGAAGCCGCCGCTCAGCAGATGAAGGTTGACGGCGGACTGATTACGCTGCCGGAAAAGAAAGCCCCGAAGAGGGAGACTCCCCTCAAGCCGGCCGGCTCGGAAAGTCTGAAACATTTTTCGGACCGCTGCATCGCCTGTCAGCTCTGCGTTTCGGCCTGTCCGAACCACGTGCTCAGACCGTCGCTGAAACTTGACACTCTGATGCAGCCGGAAATGTCCTACGAGAAAGGCTACTGCCGTCCGGAGTGCACGGAATGCTCGTCCGTCTGCCCTGCGGGGGCTATTGTCCCGGTAAGCCGCGAGGAGAAGTCCTCCATCCGTATCGGGCACGCCGTCGTGGATTACAGCCTCTGCGTCGCCGATGACGAAGGGGTCAAGTGCGGGAACTGCGCGAGACACTGCCCGGCCGGAGCGATAAGGATGGTGCGCAAGAAGGCCGCAGACGGGAATGCGTCTGAAGGGAATGCATCAGGGAATGCCGCATCCGGTTCGGATTCAGTCAGGATTCCGTCGGTGGACGAAGAACGCTGCATCGGCTGCGGAGCCTGCGAGTACAACTGCCCGGCCGCTCCGCTGAGCGCGATTCGCGTCGAGGGTCATCGGGTACATCAGGAATTGTGACGCCGGCAAAGCAGTACAGGAAGTCCTCTGGAGGAGAAGGAATCGGAGAAGGAGGCGGAAGAGACGGAACGAAAACTTGAAGTAACAGTCTGATAAAGATGAAAAGGAGAGAATTCATAAAGGTGAGCGGGAGCGCCGCCGCTGCAATCGCGGGGACAGCCGCTGCGGGCGGTCTGGTGACCGGCTGCGGTACGGGAAACGGTGACGGGAACGGGGGGAACGGCAATCATGGCATCGGTGCTGAGGAAAAAGACGGCGAAGTCGGGATGACATACAGGACCGACCCGAAGACCAGGGAAAAAGTCGGCATACTCGGCTACGGCTGCATGCGCTGGCAGATGAAAAAGGACGAAAACGGCAAGGATGTCATCGACCAGGATTCTGTGAACGAGCTTGTGGACTACGCCATCGCACACGGCATCAACTACTTCGACTCCTCCCCCGTCTATCTTCAGGGGCAGAGCGAGGCGGCGACCGGACTCGCGCTGAGCCGCCACCCGAGGGAGTCATACCTCATCGCGACCAAGCTCTCCAATTTCAGCAACTGGACGAGGGAGAACTCGCTGCTGATGTACCGCAAGTCCTTCGAGAATTTCCACACGGACTACATCGACTACTATCTCCTGCACAGCATAGGACGCAGCGTGGAGGACTTCGAGAACCGCTATGTGAAGAACGGGATGATGGATTTCCTGATGAAGGAGCGCGAGGCCGGAAGAATCAGGCATCTGGGCTTTTCCTTCCACGGGAACAAGGACATCTTCGACGAGCTGCTCAAGACCCACGAAAAATACCACTGGGACTTCGTCCAGATTCAGCTGAACTATCTTGACTGGGACTATGCCTCCGGGAGGAACACCAATGCGTCCTATCTCTATGAGCAGCTGCACAGAAGGAACATCCCGATGACGATTATGGAGCCGCTGCTCGGAGGCCGTCTGGCCAAGGTTTCGGACAATGTGGCGGCGAAACTGAAAGAGCGCGACCCGGCCTCAAGCGTCGCATCCTGGGCGTTCCGCTTCGCGGGTACGCCTGAGGGAGTGCTCTGCGTGCTGAGCGGAATGACCTATATGGAGCATCTGCAGGACAATCTGAAGACCTATTCTCCTCTCAAGTCTCTGACCGGAGACGACCTGACATTCCTGAAGGAAATCGCGGAACTGATTCACAGCTACCCGACAGTGCCGTGCAACGACTGCAAGTACTGCATGCCCTGTCCCTACGGGATTGACATTCCGGCGATTCTGCTTCACTACAACAAGTGCGTGAACGCGGGGCTTGTGGTTCCGCAGCCTGAGGAGAACGATGCCGATTACACTGCGGAGATGAAGGCGTACAGAAAAGCCCGCCGGGCCTATCTCGTCAGCTACGAGCGCAGCGTGGAGAAAATCCGGCAGGCCAACCGCTGCATCGGATGCGGGCAGTGCGTCGAGCATTGTCCGCAGAGCATTCAGATTCCGCGGGAGTTGCACCGTATTGACCGCCTCGTCGAAACCCTGAGACGGCAGGCTTAAACGGGCGGCGGGCTTAAACGGCGAATTGCTTCGTTACGCTCCTTGCCCCGAATCCTCACAACCGACAGGTTGCTGCGGT
>CAVEDD010000070.1:0-10508 GCA_963614515.1 Treponemataceae bacterium
GTGCTCCCTTAGGGGCTCGAACCCTAGACCCCAACATTAAGAGTGTCGTGCTCTACCAACTGAGCTAAGGAAGCAATATGTCCGCAAGCTTTTTTTCAGGGGCTTGAACCCTGACTCCCCAACATTATGTTTGTCGTGCTCTACCAACTGAGCTAAGGAAGCAATATGTCCGCAAGCTTTTTTCAGGGGCTTGAACCCTGGCTCCCCAACATTATGTTTGTCGTGCTCTACCAACTGAGCTAAGGAAGCAATATGTCAAGTGATTCGTTCGGGGCTCGAACCCGAGACCCCAACATTAAAAGTGTTGTGCTCTACCAACTGAGCTAACGAATCGAACCGAGTTCCAAATTGTGTCTCCTTGATTTGGGATTGCAAAGGTATGGCTTTTGTTTGAAACCGCCAAATATTTTCTCAGTTTTTTGCAAAGTTTTTTTAAGGATTACTTACCGTCTCCGGCTGCCGAGGCAATCACCGCCTCCCACTTCTCAATCTGACTGTAACTTCCCATACGCTCAAGCTGCCCGCGCAGTGATGTCCAGCTTCCGAGGTCGCTCCACCCGAGGTCTTCCGCAATCACATAGATATTCTCCGACTTCTCCATCACGGCATAGTCTATCGATATCTTATCGCAGGTCGGGAAAAGCTCCGCCAGTGCCGCCTGCTCCCCGGGAGTGTAGAGACTCGGACGAAGACGGTCCATTACGGCCATTATCTGCGGAGCATATGCCCGGAGTTCATCGTTGATGGTACGGACATCCCACACGAATATCCCCGCGTTCCACACATAGTCGCCGGAGGCGAGATAGCGCCGCGCCGTTTCAAGATCCGGTTTCTCCTTGAACTGCGTGACCTTCTGCAGACATCCGTGCACGAATCCAGGCGCATTGATATAGCCGTAGCCGGTTTCGGGACGCTCGGGCACTATGCCGACCGTGACGATTGCATTCGAACCGGCAGTAAAAACGAGAGCCTTGCCGATGACCTCGGTGAATTTCTCCGTTTCCGTGACCAGCGCATCTGCCGGAGTCACCACCACGTTCGCGTCAGGATGACGGGCGGCAATCTTGCCGCAGGCATAGGCGATGCACGGCGCGGTGTTGCGCGGAACCGGCTCCGTCAGGATGTGCTCCACCGGAATTTCAGGCAACTGTTCCCGCACGGTCTCCGCGTACTCCGCTGATGTCACCACCCAGAAATTCCCGATTTCAGCCGAAGGCAGGAACCGTTCCACCGTCATCTGTATCAGGGACTTCCCCACTCCGAGAACATCTATGAACTGCTTCGGTCTTTCCGGAGTGCTGATGGGCCACAGACGGCTGCCGACACCGCCCGCCATAATCACGACATGAGTTTTCGAATCTTTCATAATCCCCTGTTTTATGATATCCCGTTCTTTCATTCCGACTCCGCCGCCTTCGCTCTGGAACGCGCCGTCAACGCCCGCTGGAATTCCCTTGCGTTCCGCTGATGCTCGGAATATGTCGCCGCGAAACGGTGGGTTCCGTTGAATGACGGGTCGGCGCAGAAAAACAGATAATTGCGCGTGTCCGGATGGAGCACCGCCTCAAGACACGCCTTTGACGGGACATTTATCGGAGCGGGCGGAAGCCCGGCATATTTGTAGGTGTTGTAAGGAGAGTCTATCTGAAGATGCCTTTTGAGCACGCGGTTGAGACTGTAGTCGTAACAGTAGCATACCGTCGGATCCGCCTGCAGCTTCATCCCCTTTCGCAGACGGTTGAGATAGACCCCTGCAATCAACGGGAATTCAAAGTCTTTCAGCGTTTCCCCGCTGACTATCGAAGCGACGACAGACACCTCCATGGGAGTGAGTCCCTGCATTTCCGCCGCATTCAGGCGTTCCGCAGTCCAGAATGCGTCATATTCCTTCTTGAACCTGTCGAAAATCTCCCTGACATCAGCCGTCCAGTACATCTGGTATGTATCCGGGATTATCAGGGCGAACACGTTCTCCGGAGTGAATCCATATTCCGAAAGGAAAACACCGTCGTTCAGAGCGTTCATCACGGAGGTCGAATCCACCATCATCTGGGAAGATATGACCCTCGCTATGCGCCCCTTCTGCCTCAATGTCCCCGAAAGCGTCAGGCTGCACGGCTCCTGCCACCCGAACGCGAGCATACGCGCCACATACACCGGAGGATAGTCCGTCCGCACGGGATAGCGCCCTGGCTTCAGTTTCGACTCCACGCCGATTTTACGGAAACAGCGATCCAGACTGGCACGGCTCTTCGCACCGCCGTCGATGCAGAGAGCGTCGATTATCCTCGGGACCTCCGTATCCGGATAGACGAAAAGCACGAATTCCCTGTCGAAGCCCGGCCGGCGGTTGTCGACATACCACAGCGCCGCAAAAGCAACCACTACGGCAAGAGCCGCGGCGGCGACGGGCGAAAGGATGAAAATGGCTGTTTTATTTTTCTTCTTCATGATTTCAGATTACATACAGATTTCAGGTGAACGGGAACATCCGGAATGCCGGCATCCTATTTCCTCAGAGCTATAAGGTCTCCCTCCACAAGGTCGGAATCGGACTCGACCCCATTCATTTTCAACAGTCTGGACAAGCGTATGGCATATCTCTGCGACACCGCCCAAAGGTCGTCGCCCTTTTCCCAGACGTGTTTGTCAAGCCCCCTTGCCGCCTCCGACTTTTTTTTCTGAAGATACACCACCGTCCCCGGGAGCAGCTCGCGCGATTCCGTCAAATCATTGAATTTCAGAATTTCGCGGGGAAAGAGATTATATTCTTTCGCAATCGAGGCATAGGTCTCCCCCTCGACGGAATAGACAAACGGCACACCGTTCAGCGAATACATCTGACGGGACAGGTTGAATTTGAACACTTCACGGTGCGCAGCGTCAAGCGGTCTCGGAGTTTCGATTCTGGAAGGCGGTTCAGGACGCTCCGCCCGTGGTTTCCCGCCGCGCTTCGTCTCCTCCGATTTCCCGGAGTCCTCCTCCCTGTCGTATTCATACAGCCTGTAATCCTCGATAATCCGGATCAGTTTCCGGGGATAATTCGGGTCGGTCGCATAGCCGGCCTTTTTCAGACCGAAAGCCCACGCCTTGTAGTCCGCCGGGTCGAGGTCGAAGAGGAAACTGTAGCGGTCCCTGTAGCGCAGAAAATCGGAATGGTCACGGTAGGAATCCTCCGCGGAAGCGTATTTGCGGAAACATTCGCGAGTCCTGTCATCGTCTGCATATATTCTCTTTCCGGCCCAGTTATGGCATTTTATCCCGAAATGGTTGTTCGCCTCGACCGCAAGACGGGACTTCCCCGCTCCGGATTCCAGAAGTCCCTGGGCGAGGGTTATGCTTGCCGGTATTCCCGAACGGTACATTTCCGACACCGCGATTTTCGAATATCTGCGTATATATTCCGTCTGCGTATGCTGTACGTCTGAAAACATCGTCAACGGAAGAACCGTCGCCAATGAAAGTACGGATAAGAGTCTTTTCGTCGTCTTCGTCATAATGCTGCAAAGATAGGATTAATATTTATAAAGATAAGACAACCCGGACATACGAATTATTGAGTATATTTGCAAAGTTGTAAAATAAGCGGAAAGTTTATATGGGAACACATAAGATAACGGTAGGACTGATAGGATACGGAAGGATGGGAGGCTTCTTCGCCGACGAATTCCGAAAAAGCGACAAATGGGATTTGAAATATATCTGCGATGTCTCTGAGGTTTCACTCGGCATCGCACGCGAAAAATTCCCCGATGTGAAGGTCATCAGCGACGAGGACATAATCTTCAATGACCCGGAAGTGCGGGCGGTGGCCCTCACGGCGCTTGCCGACACCCGCCTCGGAAGGATACGCAAGGCGGTCGCGGCGGGGAAGCACATAATCGCCGAGAAACCGGTGGCGGACTCGATAGAGAACGAATGGGAGGCGGTGAGACTCACGGAAGAGTCCGGACTTTTCTCCGCAGTGGATTTGTACCTCCGCAACTCGTGGTATTTCAACAGGATAAAGGAAGTGATAGATTCCGGACAGCTCGGCGAACTCGCCATTGTCCGGATTTGCCATATGACTCCGGGACTCTCGCCGGGAGAGGGTCACGAATATGAGGGCCCGGCTTTCCACGACTGCGGCATGCACTATGTGGACATAGCCCGCTGGCTCACCGGCAGCGAGTACAAAACCTGGAACGCCCAGGCGGTGAGGATGTGGGAGTGGAAGGACCCGTGGTGGCTCCAGGCTCACGGAACATTCGAGAACGGTGTGGTCTTCGACATCACACAGGGGCACAATTACGGGCAGCTCGCCAAGGACCAGACACACAACTCCTACGCCGACATTATCGGCTCGCGGGGCATAGTGAGGATGAACCACGATTTCAGGACAGCCACGGTCGAACTGCACGGAGAGACCCTCACCGAACAGATCAAGCTGCCTTACGGAGGCAAGAACATAGACAAGCTGATTGACGAGTTCGCCGACTGCATCAACACGGGCAAGGCCGACCCGAGACTTCCTTCGATGAGGGATGCGGCGATTGCCTCCGACTTCGCGTGGAAGATGCTGGACGACGCACGCACGCACGACCTGCCGGTCAAGGGCACGCACGGGGAGCTGGAGCGGATCTGGCATCGCAGGGCCACCGCCACGAACGGCTACGGACTCATACGCAAGAAATAGTACTGTTATTTTTTTAGGATTACTATATATAACACTAAAAATCAAAAATTATGTCAAAAGAATTTTCAAGAAGATCATTCCTCAAGGTGGGGGCGGCCGCAGCCGCAGGTCTTGCGATTTCGCCGGAGTCGCTCTTCGCGGGAGTGACCGGCGGAGAAGAAGAAAAAGGGAAAGAGGCGCCGAAACCGCTTGACCGCAAGCTCAAGATTCTCGCAGTGGGAATCGGAGGACGCGGCGCTGGCGTTCTCAGCGGACTGGATACCGAGGACATCATCGGTTTGTGTGACGTGGACTGGAAATATGCCGACCACGTCTTCAAGAAGTATCCGAACGCAAAGAAGTACAACGACTACCGCAAGATGTACGAGGAGCTTCTTCCGGAGTGCGACGCCGTCGTCTGCGCGACTGCGGACCACACTCACGCCATCATCTGCGCCGAGGCCATCGCAGCCGGCAAGCACGTCTATTGCGAGAAGCCTCTGACCCACACGGTTTATGAGTCCCGACTTCTCACGAAACTCGCGGCAAAGCACAAGGTCGCCACACAGATGGGTAATCAGGGCGCTTCCGAAGAAGGCGTGCGGCTTGCCTGCGAATGGATCTGGAACGGCGAAATCGGTGAGGTGACCCGCGTCGACGCTTTCACCGACAGGCCTATCTGGCCGCAGGGGCTTGAGCGTCCGGAGGAGAATATGAGAATTCCTAAGACCCTCAACTGGGATGCGTTCATCGGTCCTGCTCCGATGCGCCCGTACAACTCGATCTACACCCCTTGGAATTTCCGCGGATGGTGGGATTTCGGAACCGGGGCGCTCGGAGATATGGCCTGCCACATCCTCCACGCACCGTTCGTGGCTCTCAAGCTGGGCTACCCTATCCACGTCGAGGGTTCTTCGACCAAACTTCTCAGCGAGTCCTGCCCTTCAGCACAGCACGTGAAGTACACCTTCCCGGCCCGCGACAATATGCCTAAGGTCGGAATGCCGGAGGTCGAAATCAACTGGTACGACGGAGGACTTCTTCCTGACCGTCCGGAGGGGCTTCCTGCAGGAGTAGAGCTCAACTACGACGGCGGATGCGTCATTTTCCACGGCACGAAGGATACGCTCATCTGCGGATGCTACGGCCGTCGCCCGTACCTCGTTTCAGGCAGAGTTCCGGATGTTCCGAAGACTCTGCGCCGCGTGACCACGAGCCACCAGCAGGACTGGGTGAGAGCCTGCAAGGAGGATGCTTCAGTGCGTGTCCCTTCATCTTCAGACTTCAGCGTCGCCGGACCTTTCAACGAGATGGTCGTGATGGGCGTGCTCGCGGTACGGCTTCAGGGACTCAACCAGGTGCTCGACTGGGACGGCGCGAACATGCGTTTCACCAACATCCCGGAGGGTGCGACGGTCAAGGCCATGGTCAAGGACGGATTCTCCATCAAGGACGGCCATCCGACTTTCCAGAACACCTACACCGAGCCTGTCGATGCGAACGCGTTCGCGCAGGAACTCATCAAGCACAGCTATCACAACGGGTATAAGCTTCCTGACATGCCCGAATAACAAATCACGCTGAAAGGCGCATTGCTGCGTTATGCTCCTTGTACTTTTATAAACCATTAATAATCAATATAATGAAAAAAGCAATCATTATGGCATCCGCTGCCGTTGCCGGCACAATGATGCTGGCGTCTTGCGCATGCAACAACAACTCGAAGAAAGCGGAGGAGAAGACTCCCGCCGCTCCGGAATATACCGAAATCGAAAAGCCTTGCGTGGATCTTTCACAGTTCACAAAGGACGCTGAGGACTACTATGTCATCTTCGATGGCAAGTCCCTCAACGGCTGGAGGGGTTACGGAAAGGATTATGTTCCGCCGAGATGGACAGTCAAGGACGGTTGTCTCCATTTCGCGGGCACCGGTACGGGAGAAGGCCAGACCGGCGAGGGCGGAGACATCATCTTCGCGCACAAGTTCAAGAATTTCATCCTCGAGTTCGACTGGAAAGTTGAGAAAGGCTCGAACTCCGGCGTGTTCTACCTCGCGCAGGAAATTTCAGCAAAGGATTCACAGGGCAACGAGCAGCTTCAGCCGATTTACATCTCCTGCCCTGAGTATCAGATTCTTGACAATGCGAACCACCCTGACGCGCTCCTCGGCGTGGACGGCAACCGCAAGTCAGCTTCCCTCTACGATATGATTCCTGCCAACCCGCAGAACTTCACCAAGTTCGGAGAGTGGCAGACCGGCAAGATCATGGTTTACAAGGGCACTGTGGTCCACTATCAGAACGGCGCGAACGTGCTCGAGTACCACCTCTGGACTCCGCAGTGGACCGAGATGCTCCAGAACAGCAAGTTCAGCCAGGAGAAATGGCCTCTCGCATTCGAGCTTCTGAACAACTGCGGCGGTGCGAACCACGAGGGATACATCGGATTCCAGGATCACGGAGATGACGTGTGGTTCAGGAATATCCGCGTAAAAGTAATGGACTAATGTGCAAAGCCGTTAAAAAGCGGATTGCTGCGTTATGCGTCTTGCCCTAATCCTCACAACCGTCAGGTTGCTCCGGTATCGGACTTCGCCGCAAGCCTTGCACTCCATCTTTTTAACGGCTTTGAATCCTAAGTAATTTTGTTTGTCTTTTACGAAATGCCAACGGGTATGAAACTGAAATCATTACTTATTATGTCGGGAGTGGCGGCGGTTCTCGCCGCCTCCTCCTGCTGCGGGAAGACTGAACGGAAGACCATCGGCATCCAGCTCTACACCGTGATGAATTCAATGAAGAGCGATGCAAGAGGTACGCTTGAGGCTCTCTCGTCCTATGGCTACAACTCCTACGAGCTTGTCCAGTGGGGAGGCGACCCGAAAGTCTTCGGTCTTCCTGCTCCCGAGTTCAAGGGCATATGCGACAGCCTCGGAGCGAAAATCGTCTCGACCCACTCTTCACTCGTCGAAGACCCGGAGAACGAAGAGGCGGTGATGGACAACTGGAGGCAACTCTTTGAAATTCAGAAAGCCTGCGGCGGAAAATATTTCGTCATCCCGAGCTACAATGTGGACTACACCGTGGAGGAGGTGCAGCGCGAATGCGACTACTTCAACCGCGTGGGACGAGTGGCTGCGGAGTACGGGCTGAAGCTCGGCTACCACAACCACGCCGCCGAGTACCAGACGCTCAAAGACAGCGACAAGGTGATGTGGGAATATCTCGTCGAGAACACCGACCCGCAGTATGTCTGCTTCGAACTCGACGTGTTCTGGTGCCAGAAGGGCGGCAAAGACCCTGTGGAATACCTCAAGAAGTATCCGGACAGGATTGAAATCCTCCACATCAAGGACGAGTTTGTCATCGGACAGAGCGGCGAGATTGATTTCGAATCCATCTTCAATCAGTTCTATGCCAACGGGATGAACGACTGGTTCGTCGAGATTGAAGCGGCGAAGGACTATCTCAAGAACGCCGACGGCACGCCTTACACACAGCAGCAGATTGACTCCGCAATGCTTCAGGCCGCGAAACAGAGCGCCGAGTATCTTCTCGGTTCCTCTTTCGTGCGGTGATAACTCTTGTCACCGGTGCAGCAGCGCAGGGTTTGAAGCGGAAAAGTCAATTCAGCCTCAGACCTATGCGGTTCCGGTCGGGATCGACCGATATGACGGTGACGCTCACTTTCTGGTGGAGATGTACCGCCCTCGACGGGTCGCTGACCCTCTGGGGGCGGTTGTCTTTTCCGGGAACGCTCATCTGCGACACGTGGATGAGTCCGTTCTGCTTGATTCCTATGTCGACGAACGCCCCGAAGGCGGTGACATTGGTCACTATGCCCGGGAGAACCATCCCGGTCTTGAGGTCTTCTATGCTGCGGATGTCCGAAGCGAACTCGAATTCCTGGGCTTCCTCACGAGGGTCGCGCCCTGGCTTGACGAGTTCCTTGAGAATGTCGTTGAGCGTCGGAAGTCCGAAATCCCCCTCCACGAAATCCTCGACTCTGATCTTCGAGCACAGTTCCGCGTTGCCCACAAGTTCAGCCGTGGCGACTCCGAGGGATGCCGCCATGCGGTCGACTATGTGATAGGCCTCCGGGTGGACCGCCGAGTTGTCAAGCGGGTTCGCCGCGTCGCGGATGCGCAGGAAGCCCGCGCACTGCTGATAGACTTTTTCTCCCAGACGGCTGACATTCAGAAGTTCGCGGCGGGAAGAATACGGACCGTGTTCGGTCCTGTAGGCGACTATGTTGTCCGCGAGAGCCGGGCCGACGCCTGCGACATAGGCGAGAAGATGCCGGGAGGCGGTGTTCAGATTCACCCCAACGCTGTTCACGCAGGATTCGACCGTGCTGTCAAGCTTCTCCTTGAGCAGTTTCTGATCCACATCGTACTGATACTGACCGACTCCGAGCGACTTCGGGTCAATCTTCACCAGTTCCGCGAGAGGGTCCATGAGCCTGCGCCCGATGGACACCGCCCCGCGCACCGTCACGTCCTTGTCCGGGAACTCGTCCCGCGCGACCTCGGAGGCGGAATAGATTGACGCGCCGTCCTCGCTGACGGTGAACACCCGCAGCGACGAAGGTTTGGGAACCCGCTTTATGAACTCCTCGGTCTCACGTGAGGCCGTTCCGTTGCCGATGGCGATGACCTCGATTCCGTATTCCGAAATCATCGAGGACACCGCCCTGATTGCGGCAACCTTGTCGTTTGCCGGCGGATGCGGAAATATGGCCTCGTGGTGCAGCAGGTTGCCCTGTGCGTCGAGGCATACGACCTTGCAGCCCGTCCTGAAGCCCGGGTCTATCGCGAGGGTGCGCTTCTGCCCCACCGGAGCGGCGAGCAGGAGCTGGCGCAGGTTCTCGCCGAAAATGCGTATGGACTCGATGTCGGCCTTCTGCTTAGCCTCGCGTATGACCTCCCCGCTCACCGACGGTTCAAGCAGCCGCTTGAAGCAGTCCTCGACCGCAAGGTTTATCTGTTCAGAGAGAGACGGCTGCGGATAGCGGTGGGCCTGGCAGTATTCGTAGTAGATTTTCTTGCAGCATTTCTCCGGGTCGCTGTCGATTCTGACGCTCAGCACGCCCTCGTCCTGTCCGCGAAGCATCGCGAGAAGGCGGTGAGGGGCGACGTGGGCGAGCGGCTCCGACCAGTCGAAATAGCTGCGGTATTTGTCCGCCTTGTCGGCAGGAGCGTTCTTGGACTTCTTCGAGACCACTCGGCGGGTGCGGAAAATCTGCCTCAGAGACTCGCGTATCACGGCCGTCTCGCTCAGGCGCTCCGCAATGATGTCACGCGCCCCTGCAAGAGCCGCTTCAGGGTCTTCGAACGCGGCCGCGTCGCGCCTCGGGTCGGATGTGGCGTTGTTCCACATCTTGTCGGCGAGAGGTTCGTAGCCGGCCTCCTTCGCCGCCGTTGCCCTCGTGCGCCGTTTCGGACGGTATGGAAGATAAAGATCCTCAAGCACATTCGGTTCGACGCACTCCTCAATCCGGATCCGGAGGTCGTCCGTCAGCGCTCCGGCCGCGGCTATGGTTTCAAGTATGCCCTCCTTGCGTTTCTCCATCGCATCGAAATCCTCGGCGAGATGCTTTATCTGCGAGACCGCCACATCGTCCAGCGAACCGGTACGCTCCTTCCTGTAGCGCGAGATGAACGGCACCGTCGCCCCCTGGGACAGGAGTTCGACCGTGTTCTCGACCTGCCAGACCTTCACCCCGAGGTCGGAGGCTATTTTCTTCAAATAAATCTCTTTCATACATTTGATTGTCTTTTTGATCTATATTTCTTTTCTCATCGGTCACATACGCCCGGTATGCTCCCTCTTCAAAAATAAATCTATCCTCAAAA
>CAVEDD010000071.1:0-6376 GCA_963614515.1 Treponemataceae bacterium
TTGCCCCGAATCCTCACAACCGACAGGTTGCTGCGGTTCGGGCTTCGTCGCAAGCTTTGGTTATGGTGTAATCCTCCGCGTCTTTTATGACGGAGTCCGGGATTGTCGTGCGGACATAGATGCAGACTCCCTGTCCCGCCGCTTCTGAATTTTCCAAAGTCAGACGGTCGCTTTCGACGGAGAAGGCGTAAGTCCCGCCCCAGGATTTCTCGTCACTGTAAGTGCCGCAGAGCAGGCCTTCGGAATCGACGGAATAAATGCCGTAGAATGCGGTGTAGTGCCCGGCCGCACCGAGTTTCTGGTACAGCTCGAATGTCCCGTCATCGGAAAAGGACAGATAGACATCGGCCGGGACATCCCCTTCTCCGGCCGGCTGACCGTACCAGCTCTCGAGTTTCCACTCTCCATAGATTGCATCAAGTTTGACGGCATCTTCTTTTTCGCAGGCCGCGAGGACTGCCATCGCCGCGCAGAGAACGAATATCTTTATGTTTTTCATAATCTCAAGCAATTAAAATTTTACAGCCATGCTCCGTTGGAGGCTTTCTCCGGACGGGCGATTACGGACACCGTCTTGCTGATCTCCACCCCGCCTGGTTCGCTGTCAGTCGGAAGGGATCCTCCTGCCACTGCGGTGATGACAAACCGTGCGCATCCCGCCTTTGTCGGAGTCAGGTAGAGCTTTCCGTACTTCACCTGCGGCTCCTCTGAAAGCCCGAGGACTTCCGAGCCGTTGTCAAGAACCTCGACCGAGGTATAAGTCAGATTGCGCGCGCCGCCTCCGAAATAGTCGGAAAGATCAAGATTCTGACTTATCCCGACGGTGGCCAGCACGGAAGGCGTCCCGTCAATCTGCATATAGAGGCTCCACACGTCGACGGCTCCGGTCCCCATATTCTTGCGGAACTTTCCGAGCGCCATGTAACCGATGGCATTGCCCACAATCGTCTTCTTTTCTCCGCTCAGACGGCTGTCAAACCCGTATACGGAAGACAGAAGCATGGACTTGAACTCGTCGTTGGTGAAATGCTTCCCCTGCTTGAGAGCGTATGAAAGTCCGAGAGCGGCGACTCCGCTCACGTGCGGACAGGCCATCGAGGTTCCCTGCATATACCCGTAATTTGTCGGTGTCTGCTTTCTGTTCTTGGAGGAGTCCTCGTAATATATCTCTTCAGTAGGCATCGTGGAAAGTATCGCACCCTCATCACCGCTGATCTTTCCGCCGGTGTAGTACTCTCCGCCCGGAGCCGTCACGTTACATCCCGGTCCGTAGTTGGTATAATAGGCGGGGAGTCCGTCCGAGCCTACTGAACATACGGAAATGCACTGCTGGAGAGCGCCGGGATAACCAGCCTGCTCCTCGCTTTCGTTTCCGGCGGCGAATATGACAAGTCCGCCGTCAATCGCGCTGCAGTTTGATTTTGCGATGAAGTAGTTTATTGCGGCCACCTCGGCTTTATTGGCCTTCGTGTACCCGGCGTCTCCTCCCGAAAAGCTCATCGGATCGTAACCCCAGGAACACTGCGCGATGCAGGCCCCGTTGTCTGCGGCATATTCAAAAGCCCTGGCGCTCACGGATGAGGTGCCGCCTTTCCCGCAGTTGAAAATCTGGCAGGACATTATCTTCACTCCGTCACCGTTGCCGGTTCCGCCGGCAATTCCGCAGACACCCGTTCCGTTGTTGTTGACTGCGGCCACCGTACCGGCCACGTGCGTGCCGTGTCCGGAATTGTTGAAACTGTACCAGTCGAGTTCTTCGCTGTCATCCGCGAAATTCCATCCGTGGAGGTCGTTCTTCGTCGGATTCGGATTCGTCCAGATGTTCGCCGCCAGATCAGGATGGTCGCACTGGACCGCCTCGTCGAGGACCGCGACCACTATGTCCGGATTGCCCGCGCAGAGCGTCCACGCCTGTTTCACGTCGATGTCAGCGCCAGCCTTCGCGGTCGGGGCCACACTGAGGTCGCCGGTATTGTCGTATGACCACTGGTCCTTCGTGTAAGGGTCGTTGAATTCTGCTTCGGATATGCTTTTTGTGACCGGAGACGGAACATACGGTTTCGGATCCCCCACGCTGCATTTGCTGAAGGTCTCGTTGAACTGCACGGTCCGCACTTTTGCGGAAGATGCAAGAATCTCAGCCGCCCCGCCGAGCTGCGAGCCATCCTCGAACACGGCCTCGTACCAGTTCTGAAGTCCGCAGCGGCGCTTGAGAGACACATCGCCTTTCGTCAGGTCGAACAGATGGGCGACCGAAACCGCGCCAGCGGCCGTCCTGAGACTGTCAATCTGTGCGTCACCGAGGTTCTCGGCATAGAATAGAAGCACGTTTCCGCTCCCTTCAGAAGCAGACGGATTGACAATTTTGCTTTCCGCACCGCCTTCGGCCGCATCTTTTTCAAGCGGCTCCACAGCGCAGGAAACCATCGCCAGACAACACAGCGCCGGCACGACCCAAAATTTGTTTTTCATAAAAGTCAATTATAAAACACTGTTACACTACTGCAGGCCTGACCCTCCAATCAGGACAGTCCGCCCTAAAAGGGAAAAATCAACTACAAAAATCACGCCTTAAAAACCGCCGGAATCAAAGCCGTCCGGCGGTCTGAAGTTCCGTGTCCTGTATGAGGCAGTATCCGCAATTCCGAGATTTTTTGTATCTTTGCGGGTTATTCGGTTTTTACGGAAAATTAAAAATTTTACGATATGTCATTAAGCTTACTTCAGAGCATTGCGGAAACGGCGGCGACGGTTTCGGAGGTCGTGGCGGCTCCTGTACAGCAGGAGGTCAAAATGTCTTACTTTGAGCTGGCCAAGGCCGGCGGATGGCTGATGATTGTGCTGCTTCTGCTCTCAATCATAGCCGTTTACATCTTCGCCAGCAGATGGTGGATGATTCACAAGGCCGGAAAAACGGAAAAGAACTTCATGAACGAAATCAGAGACCTCATACACGAGGGGAAGATCAAGTCGGCCGTTTCGCTCTGCCAGAAATATGACACCCCTTCGGCAAGGCTTGTCGAGAAAGGAATCGAAAGAATAGGGCGGCCGCTTCAGGACATACAGACGGCGGTGGAGAACACGGGCAGCGTGGAAGTCGCGAAACTCGAAAAGGGGCTTCCGATGCTGGCGACGATTGCCGGAGGCGCTCCGATGATCGGATTTCTCGGAACGGTGACCGGTATGATACGGGCGTTCTTCAATATGTCCACCGCAGGCAGCAACATAGACATATCCCTCCTCTCCGGAGGAATTTATGAGGCGATGGTGACCACCGTCGGCGGACTCGTGGTGGGAATTCTCGCATATTTCGCCTACAACTATCTGACATCCAGGATTTCCGACCTCGTGTTCAAGATGGAGACCGTCACCATAGATTTTATGGATCTGCTGCACGAACCTGCGGAAAGCGGCAAACGGGAATAAGCGGCCGGAACATCCGAAGCGGCGATTGAAAATCAAACCTATTTTTGAGACTACGCTATGGCTATAAGAAGAACGACAAAAGTTGAGTCCGGATTCTCGATGTCGTCGATGACTGACATCGTGTTCCTGCTGCTCATATTCTTTCTGGTCACATCGACGCTGATAAGCCCTAACGCGCTGAAGCTCCTGCTGCCGAAGAGTACGGGGCAGGTGTCGGCGAAGGCGACGGTGAGCGTTTCGATTGCCGACCACGGGAACGGCGAGTACACTTTCCATATAAACGGAGACAAAAATCCGGTGCCTTTCACCGAGGTGGAGGACGACCTGATTGACCTGCTGCAGGGCGAGAGCGACCCGACTTTCTCGATTTATGCCGACGAGACGGTGCACGTGGGGGAAGTCGTGAAAGTGATGAACATCGCAAAGAGGAATCATTATAAGGTGATAATGGCCACACGGCCGGAGTGAGACAGGATATAGACGCAATCTGCGGCGTTACGCTCAGATTGAACGTGGAATGTCATAAGAATGGAAGATTACAGGCAGGACAGGGAGAAGCAGAAGAAACTGTCGCGGGCGGCCGGAATAGGGCTGACCGTGGCGGTTCATGCCGTTGCGCTGTCCTGCGCCTGCCTCGCCGGGATGACCTATCTCGACCCGCCGCCTCCCGAGCGGGAGGAGATTCTCATCGACTTTGACGAAGTTGAAGTCACGCAGGTGAAGCCTGAAAGGAACCGGAGCCGGACGCGTCTGAAGTCTCCGGAACCGGACAGGACGAGGCCGGACGAAATCGTGAAGATGTCGAAGGCGCAGATGGAGGGGACGAAAGCCAACCTCGCGCAGGAAGCGACCGCAGGACCGGACGGGGACGTGGAGGTGAACGAGCCGAAGCGGGAGAAGGAGATAAACCGCAGGGCGCTGTTCCACGCGGCAGACAATCCCGAGTCCAGGGACACGCTCGCCCCTCAGACAGCGAGAGAGGCCTCAGACCGTCTTGAGACGGGACATTCGCTCGGAAATGTCGAGAGGGGGAAAGTTTCCGGAGAACCGAACGCGAGACTCAAGGGGCGCAGCGTCGTGGGGCATCTCGCCAGGCCGGCCTACAACACGCAGAAGGAAGGCACGGTCGTTGTCAGGATTGCGGTGGACCAGACGGGGAAGGTCATTGAAGCCATCCCGGGGGACGACGGGACGACGGTCACCGACAAGACCCTGTGGAATGCGGCGAGAAACGCCGCTATGGAGGCCAGATTCGACCCGACGACGGATGTGACGAAGATGAAACAATACGGGACGATAACATATATATTCAAATTGAAATAGAATAAATCATACATCAGGCTGACGTGAAGTCAGGAATATTTAATCTTAAACGCCGGAAGGCAAAGAAAATGGAGAACAACGAAAGAGGTGGCAACGACCACAGCACTGAAGGCCGTAGGGAGTACGGCAGCAACGAATCAAGACCTTACAGGTCACGGGAGAATGGCGGAAGACGACGCATAGTCACAAGAAAAAGGGATGACCGCCCGTACATCACGTCATCGGACAGCAGGGAGACGTTCGCCGACAGGGGGGAACGCCGTCCTTACGGAGAGAGAAAATCCTACGGAGAGAGAAAAAACTACGGTGACAGGCCGTCAAGACCATACCGTCAGTCGGTGGAAGGTGAAAACGGGGGCGGAGAACACCGCTCATTCGGAGACAGGAAACCGTCGTTCGTCGGCGGGAGGTCTTACGGAGACAGACGTCCGTCATACGGCAACGACAGGCCTTACGGGAACAGGAGAGCCGGAGGCGACAGGCCTTACGGCGAGCACAGGCAGCCGCGTCAGGCGGACGGAGAGAACACTTACGGAGAGCGCCGTTCCTACGGAGACAGGAAACCGTCATTCGGAGGCGAGAGGTCTTACGGAGAGCACCGTTCTTTCGGGGACAGGAAACCGTCATTCAACGGAGACAGGAAGCCTTCTTTCAACGGAGACAAGAAGCCGGGATTCAAGAAAGCCGCGAAACCGGGATTCGAGAGAGGAAAGAAGCGCCCGGCACCGAAGCCGATGTTCCGCGCCGAGGACGAGAGCGGAATCGGGCAGATGATTAACAGAAGGAAGGAATTCGAACAGGAGAAACTCTCGGACAACGACAATGTCGCCATTCCGTTCAAGGAGGAGTGCCGCCTGAACAAGTATATCGCCAATTCGGGAATATGCTCGCGGCGTGAGGCCGACAACTTCATACTCGCAGGCTGCGTGACCGTGAACGGAAGTGTGGTGACCGAGCTCGGAACGAAAATCAACGTCACTAAGGACGATGTGCGTTTCAACGGGGAGAGGCTTCACGGAGAGGAGAAAGTCTATATCGTTATGAACAAGCCGAAGGGCTTCGTGACCACGACTTCGGATCCGCACGCGGAGAAGACCGTGATGGAACTTATGAAGAAATGCACGGCGAGGGTGTTCCCTGTGGGCCGTCTCGACAAGAACACCACCGGGGTGCTGATGTTCACGAACGACGGCGAGATTGCGGAGAGGCTCACGCATCCGGCCTACGACAAGAAGAAGATTTATCAGGTTTCGCTCGACAAGGACCTCACGCAGGAGGACTATGACAAGATTCTCGCGGGCGTGACACTCTCTGACGGGGAGGTTGCGGCGGACGCGCTCGACTACATCGAGGAGAACGACCACCGCAAGATGGGCATCGAGATACACTCCGGCAAGAACCGCATCGTGCGCCGCATCTTCGAGTCGCTCGGCTACGACGTGAAGGCTCTTGACAGGGTTTATTTCGCGGGGCTCACCAAGAAGAACCTCAAGAGGGGCGAGTGGCGGTATCTGACTGAGGGGGAGGTTAATATCCTCAAAATGGGCGCCTACATTTAAATTGTCCAGAAAAGGCGAACCGCTGCGTTATGTGATATGGAAGAAAAAAAAGATAGAACGCGTCACAG
>CAVEDD010000071.1:7199-10178 GCA_963614515.1 Treponemataceae bacterium
TGGAGGGAGAGCAAAAAGGAATTGAAGCGCTTCGGCTACGAATGGTGAGTCAGTGCGAGAAAAAATAGAATAGACATTTAATTTACTTGGATATGGATGAGTTTGAGGATTTGCCGGGAGAGGTGACGGAAGGAGGAGAGGAAGCCATTGAGAAAGAGGAAGTTGAATCCGCCGCAGACCTGACGGGAGATGGGGAACTTGCGGAGGAGGGGGAGCTTGCGGAGGAGGGGGAACTTGCGGAGGAGGTCGAGCCTTCCGGGAAGTTTGAGAAGCTTCTCGGGGAGGACAGCCGGCATTTCAAACTGTCCGGAATGTTCAGGGAATGGTATCTGGACTATGCGTCCTACACCATACTCTACCGCGCCGTGCCGCATATAGTGGACGGTCTGAAACCTGTCCAGAGGCGCGTCCTGCACGCGATGTACAAGATTGACGACGGGGCCTACACCAAGGTCGCCAACATCATAGGACAGGCGATGCAGTACCATCCCCACGGTGACGCTTCAATCGGAGGCGCACTCGTGCAACTCGGTCAGAAAGGCCTGCTGATTGACTGCCAGGGAAACTGGGGAAGCATAATCACCGGTGACGCGAACGCGGCCCCCCGATATATCGAGGCGCGTCTGAGCAAATTCGCCAAGGAGGTGGTCTTCAACCCGAAGACGACTCCGTGGATGACCTCCTACGACGGCCGCAACCAGGAGCCTGTGGAACTGCCTGTGAAATTCCCGCTGCTGCTCGCGCAGGGCACGGAGGGGATTGCGGCCGGTCTCGCCTCCAAGATTCTTCCGCACAACTTCAACGAACTGATTGACGCATCGATAGCCATCCTTGAGGACAAGCCGTTCGAGATTCTCCCGGACTTCCCCACCGGGGGCTATGCGGACTGTTCAAAGTACAACAACGGAAAGAGAGGCGGTTCGATAAAGGTCCGCGCGAAAATCGAGAAGATAGACAAGAACACCGTCGCCATCACCGAAATCCCCTACGGCAAGACCACGCACCTGCTGATAGACTCGATTCTCAAGGCGAAGGACAAGGGGAAGATAAAAATACGCAAAATCGAAGACCTCACCACCGAGAATGCGGAGATATTGATCCATCTCCCGAACGACGTCTCGCCGGACAAGACGATAGACGCGCTCTACGCATTCACGGACTGCGAGGTTTCCATATCCCCGAACACCTGCGTCATAGTGGACAAGAAGCCTCAGTTCCTAGGGGTCGACGATGTCCTGCGCTATGACACTCTGCACACGAAGGACCTTCTCCGTCAGGAACTTGAAATCCGTCTCGGCGAGCTTGAGAACGACTGGCACTACTATTCCCTCGAACGCATATTCTTCGAGCAGAGGGTCTATAAGATTCTCGAGAAGGACGACGCGAAGACCTGGGAAATCCAGCTCGGGGAAGTCTTCGAGAAGATGAAGGAATATCAGAACCTCCTCAAGAGGGAGATTCTGATGGAGGACATCCTGAAGCTTGTCGAAAAGCCTGTGCGCAAGATTTCCAAGTTCGACACGAAGGCGGTTGACGAGAGAATTCAGGGCATCGAAGACGAGATGGACGAGGTCCGGAACAATCTTGAGCACCTCACGGAATACACGATAAGGTGGTTCGGCGGTCTCAAGAAAAAATACGGCAAGAACTGGCCGAGGCGGACGGAAATCACCGGATTCGAGAGCATCGCCGCCACGAAGGTCGTGAACAACAACGCGAAGCTCTATGCGAACCGCGCCGAGGGATTCGTGGGAATCGGGCTGAAGAAGGACGAGAACACGGAATTTGTCTGCGACTGCTCGGACATGTCCGAATTTGTCGTGATTATGAAAGACGGCAGATACAAGGTGATGAAAGTCGGGGAGAAGGTCTATGTGGGACAGGACTTCCTCTATGTCGGACTGTTCAACCGGGGAGACTCACGGACAATCTACAATGTGATTTACCGCGACGGCAAGGGCCCGGTAAGCTACGCGAAACGCTTCGCGCTGACTTCAATCACACGAGACAAGGACTATGACATCACGCAGGGCACGCCGGGTTCCGCAATCCAGTGGCTCACGGTCAATCCGAACGGCGAGGCCGAGACGGTGAAGGTCTATCTCAAGGCGAAGCCGAAACTGAAGAAACTCATCGACGAATACGATTTCTCGCAGCTCGAAATCAAGGGACGCGGCGCCCGGGGAAATGTCGTGGCGAAGAAGAACGCCGTACAGAAAATCGCGCTCAAGTCCAAGGGAGTGTCAACCATCGGAGGCAAGGACATCTGGTTCGATTCGGACATCCAGAAGCTCAATGACGAGGGGCGCGGACAGCATCTCGGCCAGTTCAACACGGGAGACCACATCCTCGCCGTGTTCAAGGACGGATCCTACTACACGACCGGCTTCGACCTGAGCAGCCGCTATCAGGGCGAACTCCTGCTCATCGAGAAATACGATGCCGGCAGGACTTTCACCGCGCTCTACTACGACAAGGCTGCGAAGTCGTTCTATGTCAAGAGGTTCTCTTTCGATGTGAGCGACAACAACCCGGTTCCTTTCATCGCTGACAGCAAGGGTTCCTACCTCGTCGCCCTGAGCGGAGACAGGCATCCGCAGTTCGAGATTGTATTCGGCGGGAAGCACGGACACCGCGAGAACGAGAAGGTGGATGCCGAGGAGTTCATCGCCAAGAAAGGGCTGACCGCCAAGGGAAAGAAAGTTAGTGCTATGGAGGTGAAGGAAGTCCGCTTCATCGAGCCGCTTGTGAAGCCGGAGGACGAGGCTGCGGAGACGGAGGAACCGGAAGGCGGTGACACCGGTGCCGGGACGGAGGAAGTTCCTGCGGCTGCGGCAAAGGATGCCGGCGGAAGCGAGGCGACCGTCGTGCAGGTGGACTCTGACGGGCCTCTGGACCTCAACCTTGATGACGAACCTACGTTATTTTGACCCCTCCCGTCCCCTCGAAGGGGAAGTCGTGCTCCGTGCGCACTATCGC
>CAVEDD010000072.1:0-10176 GCA_963614515.1 Treponemataceae bacterium
GAAATATAGACCAAAAAGACACACAAAGATTACCAAGTTATTTTTTAAGGATTACTAACTTGCGCAAAGTAAAGCATTATCTTCCAAACCGCCAAGTTCATTTCGGTTCATATTCTGGAACTCGTAGTCGCAGCAGACGGGATAGTGTCGGAGATGCGGGCGAATCCGCAGGCCGACGGGCTGTCGAGGGTGCGGCTTCGCGACATTCAGTTCCGCCGCCTTCTGCCGCGCCGTCATCAACTTGCGTTTCATAATCATTCTCCCGTTTGTCGCGCCGGTCTGAAAAGCTGTCGGCAGAGTTCCGGGATGTCGCCGACACGTACGATTTCGATGTCTCCGGAGCAGAAGTCGAGATTCGAGAATGAGGAGATGAAGATGCGGCGGTATTTCAGACGCGCGGCTTCGGCAATCCTCCTTTCGGTCTGCGCCACGGGACGGATCTCCCCGCTCAGACCAACTTCTCCGGCAAAGCAGATGTCGGAAGGTATCGGGAAGTCGATGTTGGACGAAAGCACGGCGCTGACGATGGCGAGATCGCAGGCGGTCTCGGAAATCTTGAGTCCTCCGGCCATGTTGAGAAAGACATCCTTGACGCTCAGTTTGAATCCGGCGCGTTTCTCCAGCACGGCCAGCAGCATGTTCAGTCTGCGGGTGTCGAAGCCAGTGGCGGAGCGCTGCGGAGTCCCGTAGGCCGCCGTACTGACAAGAGCCTGGACTTCAATCAGAAACGGGCGCGTGCCGTCGAGAACCGCACCCACGGCTATGCCGCTGAGATTGTCCGCGTGCATCGGAATAAGCAGTTCGGACGGGTTGGGCACCTCCGCCAGGCCTGTCCCCGTCATCTTGAACACCGCGATTTCAGAGGTGGAGCCGAAACGGTTCTTTATGCTGCGGAGAAGCCGGTACGCCCCCCTGTTGTCTCCCTCGAACTGGAGCACGACATCGACGATATGCTCGAGTATCTTCGGGCCGGCTATGCTCCCCTCCTTCGTTATATGTCCGATGAGGATGACCGGGACCCCGGTCTCCTTCGCGAAGCGGAGCAACATCGCCGCAGTCTCCTTAATCTGCGGGACGGAGCCGGGCGAAGACTCGACGGCCTGCGAGTACATAGTCTGCACCGAATCGACGACCATAAGGTCAGGCATCAGGGCGCGCGCCTCAGCAATCACGTTTTCCATCAGGGTCTCGCTGTAGATGAGACAGTTGGAGAAGTCGGCGGCTCCTGAACCCGCGCCCGATGCAAGCCGTTCCGCCCGGAGCTTCACCTGCTTCGCCGACTCCTCCCCCGTGACATAGAGGGTCTTGAGATTCGGGCAGTTCAGGGGAATCTGGAGCGAGAGTGTCGATTTTCCGATGCCCGGTTCCCCGCCCACGAGCACAAGGGAACCCTCGACCATCCCCCCGCCGAGTATGCGGTCAAGCTCGGCATTGTTCAGGGACAGGCGGGACTCGCCTACGGTCTCCACGGTGGAAAGCGGCAGAGGCTTGGAAACCGTCCCCGCCGGATTCACGCCGGGCGCGCCGGAAGCTTTCTTCCCTGTCGCCACCGTCTCTTCAACCATAGTGTTCCATTCCCCGCAGGCCGGACACCGTCCCATCCATTTCGGACTTTCGTTTCCGCATGACGTGCAGAACCACGCCGTCTTGATTTTTGTCGCCATATACAATCGCAGAATAATCAGTCTCTTATAATTGCAGGACAATCAGTTTCCGCCCGCCGGTCACCGTATCCCCGAACTTGGAGAGCATTGTGCAAATATCGCTTTTTTTTCAAAATTCCCATCGTTTCCCGATGTCTTCTCCTGAATAATCCCCGAGTTTTCCCTGCATCGTTCGAGGCGGGGCGGCCCAAAAGCTTCGGAAAACATATGAAAAAAGAAAAAAAACATATAAAAACCGATAAATCTCCGGTTTCCTATTGACTCGACACGGGTTTGTGCGCAACTTCGCCGCACAAACCCATATTGTTTCCGATGAAAAAGGACATTCTGAAATCTTCGTTTGCAGTCGGGTCGATTGCGCTTGTCTTCCTGATTGTGGGGTATCAGACGGCGATGTTCATACACAGCGCCGCAGTGGCGAAGATTGCCGCGGACAGGGACTGCCCTGACACGGTGTTCGTGGCGGCCGGAGACAGCGACAGAGCGGCGGACTCCGGGACAGAGGTCAATGCCGGGGCGGCGGACAGGTATGGCGGCAGGAAACGTGACGGTAAGGAGCATTCCTGGGACAAAGGCGGGGGCGTACGGGTGATTGAACGGCGGAGCGGGGCGAAAAGCGCGGCCGGGGAGAGTTTCCGGAAAAATGTGCCGAGACGGAAAACGGAGTCGTTCAGATTCAATCCGAATACAGCAAGCGTCGAGGACCTGCAGCGGCTCGGATTCTCCCTCAAGCAGGCGCAGTCCATCGACAACTACAGGAAGAATGGAGGACGGTTCAGGAGAAAGTCGGATTTCGCCAAGTCATTCGTGGTCTCCGACTCGATTTACAGACGCCTGGAACCCTACATCGATATTCCGAGGCTCGACATCAATCTGGCGGATTCGGCGGCGTTCGATACCCTGCCGGGAATCGGAGGATGGTTCGCCCGGCAGATGATTCTGTACAGGGAACGGCTCGGAGGGTACTCGTTTCCGGAACAGCTGATGGAAATCCGCAATTTTGACAGGGAGAAATTCGACAGGTTGAGCGACCTGATTGTCGTCTCGCCGCAGACCGCTGTCCCCTACCCTCTCTGGACTCTGCCGGAAGAGGAGCTGAAACGGCATCCGTACATCGGCCCGGCGGCACACGGAATCGTGCTGTTCCGCAGTTCGCAGCCGAAGGACAGATGGAGCGTCGATGAACTTCTGCGGAACAGGATTCTGCCGCAGGATGATGCGGAACGGCTTGGCAGATGCCTGATCGCCGCGCCGTGACCGCAAAGCCGCAGTTGAAGCGGCAATTGAATCCGCTGTTGAATCTACAGTCGAATCTGCAGTCGAATCCGCAGTCGAATCCCAAAATATGAACCCGTTGGAAAGTTTATTGACACGGCACAAAGTTTATTGACACGGCACGATGAATCTGCGAACTATTTCATATCTTTGTAGTTTCTGAAAAACCGGAAGAAGATTAATCATTTTATACTAACAGATATGGCAAAAGAAGTTGAAACACAGGAGAATGCCTCAGCAAATGCCGCGAAGCTCAAGGCTCTGCAGGCGACCATAGACAAAATCGAGAAAGACTACGGAAAGGGAACGATAATGAAACTCGGTGACCAGCCGAAGTTTGAAGTTTCCGTGATTCCGAGCGGCTCAATCGCCCTCGACCACGCTCTCGGAATCGGCGGCTACCCGCGCGGAAGGGTCATCGAGATTTACGGCCCGGAATCCAGCGGAAAGACGACCCTCGCAATCCATGCGATTGCACAGGCCCAGAAACAGGGCGGGATTGCAGCAATCATCGATGCGGAACACGCCTTCGACCGCAGCTACGCCAAGAATCTCGGTGTCGACCTCGACACTCTGCTCATATCCCAACCGGACAACGGGGAGCAGGCTCTTGAGATTGCAGACAACCTCATCCGCTCCGGAGCGATTGACATCATAGTCATTGACTCGGTGGCGGCGCTCACCCCGAAAGCCGAAATCGAGGGCGAGATGGGTGATGCGAAGATGGGGCTTCAGGCACGCCTCATGAGCCAGGCGCTCAGGAAACTCACCGCGAACATCAGCAAGACCAACACCTGCTGCATATTCATCAACCAGCTGCGCGACAAAATCGGAGTGATGTTCGGCAACCCGGAGACGACCACCGGCGGAAACGCCCTCAAGTTCTACGCTTCAGTGCGCGTCGACGTGCGCCGGACCACCCAGATCAAGGACGGGGACGAGGCTCTCGGAAACCGCACAAGGGTGAAGATTGTCAAGAACAAGATGGCTCCTCCGTTCAAGAAGGCGGAGTTCGACATCGTCTTCGGCGAAGGCATCTCGCACGTCGGCGAGGTCATCGACCTCGGAGTAGAGTACGAAATCATCAAGAAGAGCGGTTCGTGGTTCAGCTACAACGACCAGAAACTCGCCCAGGGACGCGAGGCTGTGAAGCAGCTGCTGACAGACAATGTCGAGCTGTGCGACGAGATTGAGGCGAAGATTCGCGAGGTTCTCGAAAAAGTTCAGGACTGAGGCTCATAAAGTAAGCGTTAAAAGGCGGCCTTGCAGTGCATCGGCTGTCTTGATGGAATCAACACAAAAAGACTCGGAATCGTAAAGGGTTCCGAGTCTTTTTGTGTTGTCGGGAAATAAAATTTGTTTTAGAGGTCTTGCGCAAGGCGGCAAGCGTCTCAGAAAACTACTGCTCCTCCGGAGCGTCAGGATTTCCGTTCGGATCAGGCTGCCCGTTGAACGGACCCTGAGGCCCTGCCTGCGGACCCTGCTGCTGCGCACCCTTGGCCATCTCCTCGGATGCCGCGTGCCAAGCCTGCTCGAGTTCGGAGTTGTATCTGTCGATGTCGGCGATGTTCTGTGCCTTGACAGCCTCCTTGAGGGAATTCACTGCGCTCTCGATTGCGGACTTGTGGTTTGCCGGAATCTTGTCGCCGAGTTCCTTGAGGTTCTTCTCCGTCTGGAAGCACATCGCGTCGGCATTGTTGATCTTGTCAATCCTCTCCTTCTCGGCCTTGTCGGCTTCCTCGTTCGCCTTGGCCTCGTCACGCATCCTCTTGACTTCCTCGTCTGACAGGCCTGATGAAGCTTCGATTCTAATCTTCTGCTCCTTGCCGGTCGCATTGTCCTTCGCGCTGACGTTCAGGATGCCGTTGGCGTCGATGTCGAAAGTGACTTCAATCTGAGGCACGCCCCTCGGAGCCGGCGTGATGCCGTCGAGGACGAAGTTGCCGATGAGCTTGTTGTCCTTTGCGAGAGTACGTTCGCCCTGAAGCACGTGGATGTCGACCGCCGGCTGGTTGTCCGCCGCCGTAGAGAATATCTGTGACTTGCGGGTCGGGATGGTGGTGTTCGCGTCGATGAGTTTGGTCATCACGCCGCCCATGGTCTCGATTCCGAGTGAAAGCGGGGTCACATCAAGAAGGATGACATCCTTGAGGGATGCGTCGCCTGCGAGGATACCGCCCTGAACGGCTGCACCGATGGCAACGACCTCATCCGGGTTGACACTCTTGTTAGGCTCCTTGCCGAAGAACTTCTTCACGATTTCCTGAACGGCCGGGATACGGGTGGAACCGCCTACGAGAAGCACTTCGTCAATGTCGGAAGGCTGGAGTCCCGCATCTGCGAGAGCCTTGCGGCACGGCTCGAGAGTCTTGTTGATGAGGCTGTCGGCGAGCTGCTCGAACTTGGCGCGGGTGAGTGTCTTCACAAGGTGCTTCGGGATACCGCCCACAGGCATTATGTAAGGCAGGTTGATTTCGGTCGAAGTCTGGCTTGAAAGCTCAATCTTCGCCTTCTCAGCCGCCTCCTTAAGTCTCTGGAGCGCCATCGGGTCAGCCTTGAGGTCAATCCCGTCGTTCTCCGAAGCGAACTCCTGAGCCAGCCAGTCGATAATCACCTGGTCGAAGTCGTCACCGCCGAGGTGCGTGTCTCCGTTGGTTGACTTGACTTCAAACATGCCGCCGCCGAGGTCGAGGATGGAGATATCGAAAGTACCGCCTCCGAGGTCGAAGACCGCAATCTTCATGTCCTTGTGCATCTTGTCCAGACCGAACGCAAGCGCTGCCGCAGTCGGCTCGTTCACGATACGCTTCACATCGAGACCTGCAATCTTGCCGGCTTCCTTCGTGGCCTGACGCTGTGAGTCGGAGAAGTAGGCCGGAACGGTGATGACAGCTTCCGTAACTTCCTGACGCAGATAGTCTTCAGCAGTTTTCTTCATTTTCTGAAGAATCATTGCGGAAATCTCCTGCGGAGTGTAGAGACGGCCGTCGATGTCCACACGCGGAGTGTTGTTCTCGCCCCTCACGACCTTGTAAGGCACGCGCTCAATCTCCTTCGTGACCTGATCGTAGGTCTCACCCATGAACCTCTTGATGGAATACACCGTCTTGTGAGGGTTGGTGATGGCCTGACGCTTTGCAGGATTACCGATTTTCCGTTCTCCGTTGTCGGTGAACGCGACCACTGACGGAGTCGTCCTCTGTCCTTCGTTGTTGATGATTACGGTCGGCTCATTGCCTTCCATTACGGCTACGCAAGAGTTCGTAGTACCGAGGTCAATACCAATGATTTTTCCCATAATATTTTCAATTCTTAATTATTATCAAACTTCATCTCACCGCCCGGCTTTCGGACGGCCGAATCCGAATAAACGAAACTTGTGCCAACGCATTTTGACCGGCGAAGGCGTGACATTTTGTCATATTTATCGGATATTTTCGGGATATTGAATGACAATTTGTAATTTTGCGTCCGCCAAAATATGACATAGACTGAGGGATATTCCCGAAAAAGAGGAAAATGTCGGAAGACGGGGGGAGCCGTGGCGGCGAGAAAGGGATATATAAATATAAGTATATGATATACAGAGAATTGAATGATTCCGAATACGAAGACCTGAAATCAAGGATACTCTATGAGGACAACCACCTGCTGATTGTCAACAAGAAGTGCGGGGAAATCGTGCAGGGCGACAAGACAGGTGACGAACCGGTGAGCGAGGCGTACAAGGCGTTCATAGCGCAGAGGGACGCGAAGCCCGGTCAGGTTTTCGTCGGTGTCCCGCACCGCCTCGACAGGCCTGTCAGCGGGATTGTCATTCTCGCGAAGACATCCAAGGCGCTCGAAAGGCTGACCGCGATGTTCCGCGACGGAAGCATCCACAAGACCTACTGGGCGCTTTCCTGCGCCGCCCCGCAGCCGGAAGAAGGGGAACTTGTCGACTGGATGGTCAGAAACGAGAAACAGAACAAGTCATATATATGCAAGGTGCAGGGGCGTGAGAGCATACGCCCGGTTGCGGAAGACGCCACCCTGCCTGATTTCGGAAAGGCTCCGCGTGCGGACGCGAAACTGGCACGGCTGCGCTACCGCCTCGCGGGGCGTACGCAGAGGTATTTCCTGATTGAAGTCCGGCTGCTCACCGGCCGCCACCACCAGATACGCTGCCAGCTCTCAAACATCGGCTGCCCCATCAAGGGCGACCTCAAGTACGGCGCACCGCGTTCCAATGCCGACGGCGGCATCTGCCTCCACTCCCGCAGCGTGAGATTCATCCACCCCATAAAGAAAACGGAGGTGGTCGTCACCGCCCCCGTTCCCGTCTCCTGGCCGTCATTGGAGATTTAGGGCGCCGTGCGAAGAACAGCGAAGCGACAGCCGGGTGCGATAGTGCGCACGGAGCACGACTTCCCCTATGGAGGGGACGGGAGGGGTGTATTATCGTGTTCTCCCCGTATAGGCTTCGGCTGAGGAATTGTCAATCTGCGACTTGAAGAAATCCTCCTGAGCCTTCCAGAGAAGCTGCTTCCAGTTCTCCGACACGATGGAAAGCTGCACTACCCAAAGCCGCAGCTGCTTCTTGTGCCAGTTCACCATACAGCTCGTCCCGAATGCGCCGCCGTGGCCGAACCACGCATCCTCATTGTCTCGGGCTGGAGCCAGGAGGCCGAGAGAATAGCCTTCCATTCCCTCGGGACGGGTGCTCACTGCAAGAAGCGACTTCACCGTCTCTTCCTTGAGAATCCTCACGCCGTTGTCTCCGACACCGAGGTTCATAAGCATCTTATAAAACTTCAGCTGGTCATCCACCGTGGTCCAGAGTCCCGCGCCTGCGGACGCAAAGACGTGAGAGTCATTGTAAGGGCGCTGCTGCCACGGGTTTTCCGTCATATGCCTGGCCGGCGCGTCCGCATAGACCTCATACATCTCAATCTGCGTCCTGAGCTGCCTGTCCGTAGGCCAGAACCACGTGGATTTCATTCCGAGCGGGTCAAGCACGGTCTGCTTCAGATACTGCTCCCATTTCATCCCTGTCACGACCTCGATGACCGCGGCCGCGATGTCAATGCCCGTGTTGGAGTACTGGTCCCGGGTGCCCGGTTCGAACAATATCGGACTCGCGGCTGCCACCGACGCAATCTGGCGGAGCGGACCTCCGCCGCTCCATCCGCCTCCGCGCACATCACTGCGCTTTGCGCTGCACTCGAACGGGAAACCGCCGGTGTGGTTGAGCACCATCCTGATCGTGAGGACATTGTGCGCCTTCTTCAGAACAATCGTGCTGTCCGTCTGCGTTTCCTGAATCCAGAGAGTCCCGAATTCAGGCAGATACTTCGACACCGGCTCGTCAAGACTGACCCGGCCCTCCTCGACGAGCTTTGCCATCGTCACCCCGCAGAAACCTTTGGTCTGTGAGCACTGCATGAAGACATTGTCTGTCCGAATCGGTCTCTTCGCCTCAACGTCAGCGTAGCCGATGCAGCAGGTTTCCTGGACTCCGTCGCTGTAGAGCACGCTTATCGCGCCCGGAAGCATGCCCGCGTCGACTACCGGCTGAAGAGCGTCACGGACAAGGGAAGTGCCCGAATCCCTGACCTTTTCCCGGGCGGAAGCGCTCACAAACGGGAGGGAAAACATCAGGAACAGGAGGATGAATTTTCTTTTCATATCATATGATTATGTGATTGTCAATAAAAAAGCTGATATCAATGAAAACTATTCTGCTTTCACCGCCCTGTTGTAGCAATGGCGGCAGAGAGGCTCGTAGATATCCTTCTCGCCAAGTTCCACCAGGTTGCCGCTCTTGGAAAGGCGGTGGGAGAATTGGGCCGGGCTGCCGCACTTGACGCAGATGGCGTGGACTTTCTGGACATCTTCGGCGACGGCCATAAGCGCCGGCATCGGACCGAACGGATTTCCGAGAAAGTCTGTGTCAAGACCGGCGACAATCACACGGATTCCCGAATCGGCCAGCTTCTTGGCGACCGTAACGAGGGAACTGTCAAAAAACTGCGCCTCATCCACACCGACCACATCCGCGTCCCTGGCAAGTTCGAGCATCTTTTCCGGCGAATCCACCGGGAACGAGCGCACGTGCTTGCTGTCGTGGGAGACGACATCCTCCTCGGAATAACGCACGTCAACACAGGGTTTGAATATGACTATCTTCTGGTTGGCGAACTGGGCGCGTCTGATTCTTCTGATGAGTTCTTCTGTCTTTCCGGAGAACATCGAGCCGCAGATGACCTCTATGGAACCCGCAGCCTTGGCTTTTTCGAGAAACATTTCCGTGATTTGAGTAATTTGTCTAATTTTGCAGTGCAAAGGTAGTCAAATATCAGGTTATGGAAAACAATCGGACGCAGTTTTTGGAGAGCATCATGGAACAGATTCATTCGCTGAAAGAACAGCTTGAGAATCTGGAGTCGCTGGTCGCCGCCCACCTGCCCGCCACAACGGTTGAGGAAGACCTTCCGGAGGAGGAGACTCAGTCTGAGACTGTCCCCGAAGCTTCCGTTCCGCCCGAGACTTCCATCCTGACAGAGACTCCGGTTCTGACAGAGACTCCAGACCTGACCGAGACCGTCCCTGAAGCCCCGATTCCGACAGAAAATGCTCCGGAAGAAGAATCTTTCCCTGTTTTCGGGTTTGACGTGGACGATGCAATTGAGGTCGTGCCCATCGGGGAGGCCTCCCACGCCGCCGGAGCCGTAATGGACAAAATGGCCGAAAAGGAGAGCTGGAGGACTGACATACCGGGGGCGGGCGTGAGCGACATCCGCAGCGCCATTTCCCTCAACGACCGCATACTCTTCATAAACACGCTTTTCCACGAAGATCCTGTAGTCTTCAAGGACACCCTCACGGCACTCAACGCGATGCCGTCCTTTGACGAAGGAGTGAAGTTCGTCCTGAAACGGCATCCGGAATGGAACACCGGGTCGGACATCGTCTATCGGTTTATGATGGCCGTAAGACGCAAACTGAAATAGTCACAAAAACACCAAGGAAATGGCAGGGGTGCTTTATATAGTCCCGACACCGGTAGGCAACCTGGAAGACATGACTTTCCGTGCCGTCAAGGTGCTCAAGGAAGCCGATCTGATTCTCGCGGAAGACACGCGCACGAGTTCCGTGCTGCTCAAACACTACGACATACACGGGAGGCTTGAATCCCACCACAAATTCAACGAGCACAAGACGGCCGCCGTCATAAAGGACAGGATACTCGCCGGAC
>CAVEDD010000073.1:0-10129 GCA_963614515.1 Treponemataceae bacterium
ATGCCGAGAACCGAGAAAAGCGGCTCCTCGTCCACGCGGTCGAGATTCCCGATGGTCGCGTCCTTGGCAATCTGCACCGCGAGGTCGTTCCATCCGAAGCCGTAGCCGCCCTTATCCTCCCCGTCCGAGGCGAAAAGCCGTCCGAGTTCCACCATCTCCCCGTTGATTGCCACGTTCCTGGTCTGGAGACTCTTCACGCAGGAGGCGAACCAGAGCAGGATGAGGTTCTTCTGCCACGGCTTCAGCGCCGAAACGGGTCTGATTGCATCGCTGATGTCCGCCGAGTCCACCGGAACGACCCTCCGCCCGGCTCTGTTGGGCTTCTTCGCGCCGCGCCTGTAGAGAAACGCGATGCATTCGTCAAGGTCGGACTGCTTTCCGCTGTGAAAGAAGGACTGCATCGCCACGGACGCGTGCCGGAACTCCCCGAAAGTGAGATCCTGAAGCATCTCGCCCGGGCCGTGGAGTTTCCTCAGGCCGGAACGCACGGACGGAAGCGGATTCGCCACGGAGTCGAAGGTAATGCGGCATTGGAGGGTTTCCGGGTCGGTGTCGAGCAGGAATCCGAGGTTTTCGGTGCAGAGCCGGGCGACATTCTCGCCGCAGCGCTCCGCCGTTTCCGGGGAAAGCCTTGAGAGCAGGGCGAAACGGCGCGTGAACCGGATATTGAGCAGGTGACAGAGCACCCTCGCATTGAACTCCAGCGGAGAACCGCCCTTTTCGATGCAGGACGCGTAAGTCCTGAAGACGAACTGAATCTGTTCCGGAGTCATCTCGTCCCAGGAAGAAGGCAGGGAGAACCTCTGCCCGGTCTCATATATCTCGATCTGCGTCATATCACCGTCGCGAACTTGTTGTTCCTGTCATTCTGTGGGAGCAGCTGCGCTTCAGCCGCAGTGCCGGAGAGCTTCTTGAGTTCATCCTTGACGGCTGCAATCTGTTCGCGGGTCTTGCCTATGAACCAGTCAATCTCCTTGGTCTCCGCGCTCCGGCTTTCGCGGTTACCCTGATAGGACGGGCTGAAACGTCGCGCCACGGAGAGCGGGAGGATGTCGAGCGACCATCTCTGCGCGGCCGTTACGAGGGCGCAGAGCACGCAGAGCAGGGCGGCGCGTGAACGGATGCGCTGTGCAGCGGCATCGGATTCGTCAGCCGACGGATAGATTTCCGCCCAGACCTCTTCGCCCACGAAAGGCTCGGCGACATTCTCCTGCGCTTCCACGATGAGCGGGACGAAAAGGTGGAACGCGTACTGGCTTCCGTCCACCGGATAGAAGCGCTCGAACTCCGTGATGTCCCCCACGATGCAGCGGTTCACCAGTGCGCGGACCTTTGAAGACATCCAGCTTTCCACCTCGTTCTTTTCGAGGTAACGGTAAAGGGAGTCGAGCGCACGGTAGTAGCGGTCGAGCATAGCCCTGTCATCGCGGTCGATCATCCACTCGAAAGGCATCTTCTCGTTTTCGTCCATCTTCACCTTGCGCCCCGTGCCCTCGTGGCTGACGGAGGAGAGCTGCGCATACCGTGCAATCGCCCGCAGGGCGACCGGAAGCCGCACCGCGTCCACGAAATCGCTGTCCGTGCCCTCCTCATAGGCTTTCTCCGCCGCTTCGACCACCTCCGTGCCGACGAGAGAACCGAGTTCCTGTGCGGCGAAGCCGATTTCAGTGCGTATCAGGTAGAAAGGCGTTGACGCGAACCACTGTCCGGTCAGCGAATTGAGTTCCTCGGAACCGTTGTGTATGTTGTCGAAAAGCATATCTATTGATTTTTAACTCGTTCGTCCGGCGTGATGTTCTCTTCGGCCTGCAAAGACCGGTGATAGAATGCGAGTGAGAGGTTGCGCCCCGGGAAATTGAACGCAATCGCCTGATTTATCGGCTCAAGGATGCAGTTTGACGCGATTTCCGTGTCCGAAAGCAGGTAGAGCTTGAAAGCGTAGAGCAGTTCCGAACCGGAAGCCAGTTTCCCGTTCACCATCACGTTGCTCAGCGACGGGTGCAGACCCATTCCGGAGGTGATCGCGGATGCCGAAGCCTCTGAAATCTTCAGCTGGCTGTCGACGAAATCCTTTATCTTCTGGTCTATGGCTTCAATCTTCCATGTAACCGAACCCGTGCCGTTCTCCGACGGGATGTCCACGGTGTAGAAGAACTTGCCGGCGTTTTCCTTTCCGGAAAGAACCTCTGTGAGCTGCGTCAGAAGTTCCGAGGTGAGCTTGCTGATTTCCGCTTCCACCCTCGCGTCGTCCCAGTCCGGGTGTATATTCTTGAGGGTGTCGCGTTTGGTATCCCAGTACTCGTTCGGGGCGTGGATGTGATATGCGAGGTTTATGCCGTTGTCCGTCACATACTTGAATATGGTCGGAATCTCCGAACCCCGTACAATCCAGCGGAGCGCGCCCCAGTACTGGGGCACGGAGTAGAAGTCGCGGGCGAATGAATATGTGTGGTTGTACGATGCCGAAGCCCCGTATCTGCCCGGATTGCGTCTGTCATAGACCGGATATACTTTCACGCCCGTGCGGACGCAATAATTCTCGTAGTCCCCGACGATGATGTGTTTCACATCGCGGATGTCGCGGGTGTCCGTCCATTCGAGACGGGCGTTCTTCGCGGGGATATGCTCAAGCCGTGCGATTCTCGCAGTCCGTCCGATGCGGTGGCCGCGCTCAAGGTACTTCGCGTCGAAGAAGCCTTTCAGATGGAGGTAATCGGTCATACAGCCCTTCACATAGGAGATGTAGTCCCAGCTTTCCAGCCAGTCCGTTATCTCCCTGTCCTCCTTCCAGAGCCGTTCGATCTTGCCGTTCTCAAACGAAATCTGTGAAAGATACAATCCCTGACCGAAAAGCAGCCCCATCTGCCTCTCAAGGATGCCGGGACCGAGGTTGTTCGCGTCGAGGATGTCGCGCAGGCGTGTCGGCAGGGCGTTGTCGATGCCGTAGGGGATGACCCTGTAGCCCTGAATGGTCTGCGGGAGGTACTCCCAGTTGCGGTCCTGAGTCTCCCAGAACAGCGAGTCAAGCGAGCTGTCGCGGCTGTTGCACAGGGTGAAGCACCGCCCGTCTTCGAGGTGCAGCGCGTAGGAATGGTTCGAGATTTTCTTTACTTCGCTCATTGCAGTGTGACTTTTTCTCCGTTGAACGTCATCAGAAGCGGCTGGTAGAAGCGGCGGCATTCCATCGTGTCGAGGTCAAGATAGGCCTCGACCATCTCGGCGTGGCAGTGGAACTCCTTCCGTTCCCTCTTGCGCAGCTTCGCATGCCTCACGTTCACCACGCCCTCGCTCGTCCCCGCCGAAAGGTTGCAGGACATGAACGAGAAGCTGAACGGCGTTCCCTCGGCCGAGAGCCGGCGCATTTCCCTGATTGCTTCATAGACTTCCATAGTGCAAAACTACAGCATCGCCCACGCCCCGCAAAGGACAGGTCCGGCACGGCCGCCGTCCTGCGCCCGGTTGCCCGGACGCACAGCCCGGAACGGCTGAAGCCGCATCTGCGAATCACGGAATCCGCAGGGGATTCGGGAATGTTTTCCGGCCAATCCAATATCCTCCAGAGATTTGCCGTCCGGAGTCGCCGGAAACATCGTTTTTCACGCGGAGAAAAGCCCGGCCGCGCTCAACTCCGGTTGCGGTCGCAACCGTTCCGAAAGGTGAAATATGACCCGCAGAACCCCGCCCGGCTCACTGGAAACGCGGGTCGAGGCTTGCGGCCGCGCCCGAAGACTGCATCTTCGCGAGCTTGCGCCTCTCCTTTGTCATCAGCAGATACTTGAACGAGTCCGACGGGTTGGTTGACTTGACGGGAAGCTCCGCCACAGGCAGGCGTTCGCTGGATTTGTCCTTGAACACGACTCCGGACTTCACCTTCGTGCGTGCGAGTTCCAGAGACATCTTCAGGTTCTTCGCGGCATACGCGTCTATCCTCACCCACGGCAGGCGCGGGTTGCGTTCGGTCATAATCTCCTGCATGAACGAATACTCCTCCGGCTGTCCGATGTTCCCCTGCTTGATTGACATCAGGTGCACCGTCCATCCCGTGCGCCGCTCCCCGTCGAACTCCACCGCCCGCTTGAACTTGGAGACCTGGTCTTCGCCCACGGACTTGTAGGCGTTGCCGGATCGGTCATAGTACAGGAATAGAATCTTGTTCTGCATCTGTGAAAAATAGGTCCGGAACTTCACCCCGAGGTCTTCCGTGTATTCGGGGGCGAGGGTGTAGAGGAACTTGACCACGCGCACCACGTCGTGGCCGGACTCGGTGTCGTCCTGCCCCACCGTCATCGAACACATATTCCCGAAGTCCACGCCCGCCTGCAAAGGCTTGTTCCGGTTCAGGCGGCGCAGCACACGGCAGTCCTCGGTGTCGCGCATATCCAGACTCTCGTATGCCTGTTCATCGATGCCGTCGTAATAGAAGTGACGCGGGGCGAGTGCGGTGTAGAACCTGTCGCCGCTTCCGAGCCTCGGCTTGAGCGAGAGGATTGCGGTGTTCAGGTCGGGCAGCTGGGCGGCGATGGCATCGGAGAACCATTCCTCCGTGAGTATGTCCGCGTTCACATAGCTCGATGCCCTGACATAGAATGTCGACGCTTCCGGACGGCAGCGCAGTTCAATCCACCGGGCTTTCCACAGTTCGGCCGTCCTCATCTTGTTGCGACAGTCGGCAAGGTCGGCCGCGGACTTGGTCTTCATCCATTTGTCCTTGGCCGCGACATATTCGTGCAGGGCTTCATTATAGACCAGCCCCGCCTTCATCACCGTGAGAATGGCGGTCTTATCGACATTCACCGCCTCCTTCTGCATCCAGTCATATTCCCCGATGTGCGAGGTGTCGGCCATATCGGAGGTGAAACACACGCCGCGATAGAAGACACTGTGCCCATATTCCTGCCTGTATCCGCGCACCGCCTTGAGCAGGTTGGCGATTTTGTCTTCCCGGAAATATTTCGCCTCGTCCCCGAACACGAAGACATAGGACGCGCCCGCAAGAGTGGACGGGCGGTCGAGCGAACCGAAGCGGATGTTCAGCCCTGTGAAGAATATGATTGTGCGCTTGTAGGACACGAGACGGTTGAAGGGTTTCCAGAAATGCGGCTTGAGCCAGTCGGGCAGACCTTTCGTCTCCGCATCGGTGAACTGCGGCGGCTCTTTCTCGATGACATAGTGTTCGCCCTCTCTGAATCCCTTGCGCTCAAGCCCCTCCAGGACGGAGGGCAGGACATTCGCCGTCAGGTTGCTGAAGGTGTCGGCCACCCAGCAGCAGGGCGCGCCCGGCATATCGTACATTATGTCGATGAGCCTCTCCACCTGTATGTCCGTCGTCTTGGCCGAGCCTCGCCCCAGCTCGCAGTAGGTCTTGCGCGCGCCCACGAGCGCGACAATCTGCGCGAGCCGGTTCTGGTACTGGACGGACGCGCTCCCGGTGTTCCCGGCGTTAACTTTCTTCCTGTGTGACATTGTCGATGAACTGAACTATATCCATATCGTCTATCCCCGCATCCACCCGCAGGCGTTTCTTCACCACCTCCGGAGCGACAATGCCCTCAATCTGCCTTGCGAGTTCATCCCTGTTGGCACGCGGAAGTCCGATGACTTCAGGGGAGAGGGACAGAAGCCGGTACTGCTTCTGATAGTTCTCGGCAGGCAGCTGCTCCGGATCGTCTTTGTCGAGCTGGAGGACTTTCGCCTTGCCGTTGAGAATGCCGGCGGCAATCTCGAAGTCTTTCGTCGTGCGGGCGTTCTGCATCGCGAGGGCGTAGAGGGTGTCGTACTGGTCGGCCATCTTCGCCCTCATCGCGTCCTTGGAGACCTTACGGTTGGCGAAGAACATCTCCACCGCCTCGGCGTACATATTCGCCGCCTGTTCGTAGGAGAACGAAAACGGCTTGGAGGTGAGGAACTTGATTGTACGCCGCTTGCCCCACTGGCCGTCAAGGGAGTAGATCATCGTGAGCAGGTCGATGTACACCTGTTCCTTCTGCGAAAGGTCGCCCCGGCTTCCTCCGGAGATGTAGTTCTGGATGCGCTCGAACGCGCCCTCATCTTCCGCCCCGCCGAAGAGGTCGAGCTTTGAAAAGCTGAAACTCCGGTCACGCACGGTTTCATTGTACTGCTTGACGGCTTCGGGCTGACCGGTGGCCGCCGCCTTCGCTATGGCAATCTCGATGTCGGCTCTCTTGCGCAGACGGCCGCACTCGATTGCATCCCTGACTTCCTGGGTGACGGCGCTTGCGTCTATGCCCTCGCTTGCGAATATGTCCCTGTCCTCCCACCCGAGGGCGGCAAGGCAGGAGACCCTGTCAAGAGCGTCTTCCTGTTTTTTCTGTTCCATATTTCTGGTTTTCGTAATCCTTCAGCATCCGGTCCACCTCGGCAAGCAGCCGCTGTTTCTCCCGGATTCTCGCTTCGCGCTCCGCCCTCAGATGGGGTTTCGTGCCCTTGGAGATTTCGTTGCCGGCTCTCCAGATGGCTTCCTCCAGATTTTCCTTCCTCCGCACGAGTTCGAGAACCGGAAGGGCGCGGAGTTCCGCCATCCGCCGCGACTCTTTGAAAATCGGGTGTTCTCCGAGCACGGAACGGTGTTCCCGGTAATACACGAATTCGGAGAAAATTTTCCGATTATTGGAATTATTTTCGACAACTTTTTTTGCAGTTTCAAAACATTGTTCGGGAGTCGTGCACTGGAACAGTTCCTCGTGCCCGCGCACCGATTCTTCCCAAGCCGTGATTTTGTCGGCCGCGAGTATCTTCAGTTCAGGCGGACAGTCGGGTTCGGAGAGGAACGGCCAGTTCTCCCTGAACTTCACCCGGGGGATGACCGAGACTGCGGCCGCGGTGCCCGCCTGTGCGGATACCGTCCTGCGGCTGTCCGAGAATCCAGCGAGTTTCCGTTCCAGAAGACCGGCGAAACGCTGCGGAGCCTTGCGCACCAGAGCGTCGAGATGCGGGTTCGGTGCATATATATTCAAAAGCCGAAGTCCTTCCTGAACCTCGGCTCCCGAATCCATCCATCTGTCTATTTCGTTCATCCTTTCAACAGATATTGTTCAAGCAGCCCGCCGATGGCGTTGAATCCCTCCGGCGATGCCGACACGAAGAATTTCCTGACGAAAGCCTCTATCACGACATTTTCGCAGGGGTTCGCCCTCAGAACCGGAGTGACGAAGTTTCCGAAAGCGAATGAAACCTCGTTCAGCCTCCTGTTCCCGTTCAGCCTTCTGACGAAGACCTCCGGAGTGACGGTCTGTGAATCTTCGGCGGCAAGGCACTCCACGAGTTCGCTCTTGCTGACATAGAGAGGCACACGGCTGTCGTACTGCCTTTCCCCGCTGCGGGTGACATAGACGTACCTCCCCTTGAGAAGCTCATCGGAAATCTCCGTACACGGAACGATGTTCGCCGGGATGAGCACGAACTCGTCGGCTATGCCCTCGTCCGCGAGGCAATCTGTGAGGATGTCCCGCGTGCTTGCGTCCGCCTTGACTGCAACCACCTTGTGAACGCCCTTGTGGAATCTGTCCCAGAGACGTTTCATCAGATTCTCCGTGCCCTCGTAGGCACAGATGACAACGGCGGCGGAAGACCGCGCCGCAGTCTCCTGTACGGACGCGGCGGCAACGGAAGACTGCGCCACGGCTTCCTGCCGTGACGCGGTCTCCTCTGTCTTAGCTGTCTTCTTTGTAGCCATATCCCGGTGGGTTAAGCCGTTTCAGAAGAGGATGTAGCCGCAGCGGCCGCAGCCGGCATCGCTCCCTGATAGTCCCCCGGGAGGAATTTGTCGACAATCTCCTGTTTCCAGGTGAACTTGCGCTTGTTAGCCTCGGAGGTGTTGGTAGTCTCCACCGTAAGGAAGAGCGGATTGCACTTTGTGCCGAAAATCTGGACGCGGCCGGCGGATGAACCGTTGCACTCTTTCACGAGGGCGACCACGCCCTTGTTCAGGAATGCTTCAGTGTGGTTCTTGATGGCCACGGAGTTGCCCGGATGCTCGAACTCGATGCCCTGTTTCACGCCGCGTGCGTCTGCTTCGCCGGAATACTCCTCGGTGACATTGATTGTCTTCGGCGTGCCGTAGATGCAGACCGCCTTCGCGCCCTCGGCGAGGGTGAGATCTCCGTCCACGACCGTGTTTCCGACTTCGCGGGTCGGCTCGGAAGCGATGTCATCCACATCTATGAGATAGACATCGGACGATTTCGGAGCGGGGCAGCCCGCCCCGTCTCCGTTCTTTGGAATGCTTACTTTAGTGTAGCTCATAATCTTGGAAATTTAATTGTTATGCACCTTCACCTTTAGTGGAGTCAGCCGCTGTCGCGCTTCCGTTCATCCACGGGCCGTCCTCGGAGAGGTCGATGCCGTCAGAAAGGATGCTGTTTGACGGAGTGTATCCGGCTGGAACAGCCGCGAACACGGCCTCGGCAATCTTGAAGCCCACTGACAGGGAGTATTCTCCGAAAACTTTCACGTCGTAGTTGGCCTCCTCGATGCGGTTGATGCAGCTCTCCGCCTTGGAGTAGTCCACAAGCTCCACGAAATTCTCCTTCGGAGTGGCGAAGAGGATAGGGGAGTTGTACATCGACTCCAGAGCCACGAGGTGGAAATTGGTGAAACGGATGGTGTCACCCGCCTCGATGCCGGTGTACTTGCCGTTCACCGCGAAGTCAGCCCTCTTGTAGCGCGTGCGGAACTGCTCTGAGCAGAAGACGATAGCCGTCTTTGCGAAGAGCCCGGATATGTTGTCGACGAAACTGTCCACATACTTCAGAAGCTCCTCGTCGCTGAGGGTCGTGTAGTCCTTCGCGTTGCGGAGGTAGTTGATTTTGCAGTTCTCATCTGTCAGACCCTTCACAAGGATGGTCTCGTAGCCGTCCATGGAGTCCTTGGCAGCAGAACCTGCGGTGCCGTCGGAAACACTGCTCCACGCAACTTCCTTGTATTCTCCCTTTCCGATCATAGAGAGGGTGATGTCATCGAGAGTCTTCGGAAGGATGTGCTCCTCGATGATGTAGCGGGTGATAGGCATCTCCGACTGGGTCTTGCCCTGCTCGTAGAGATAGAGCAGCCAGCTCTTGATGATGTCGGTCGGCCGGATCAGGACATTAATCTTGTGCCGGCGGTAAGGGATGCGGATCGGGGTGAACTTCGCCGTGCCCTTCGGAGTCCACTTCGGAGTGAACTGCTGTGAAACTTCGGTGAAGATGGCGGCTGACGCGATGTAGTCCGTGTTGGACTGGATGCGCGTCATGTGCTTGGAGTCGTTGAATCCGAGGTAGAGCCTCTTCGCGAGAAGTTCGAGCTTCACTTTCGGAGGCATCACCATCGAGAACTCCGCATTCAGGTCGGCCACGTCGATGTTTCCGTTGTCGAGAGCGGCGAAAGCCATCGGGTTGCTGGAGGCGAGCGCCTGAGCGACGAGCTTGTTGTGCACAGCGTGCATGTTGAGTACGAACTGACGGGTCTGTTCGCCTGCGGGATGTACCTGAGCCTGCGGAGCCGGTTCCGGTTCACGGGAGAGTTCGAGCACGTCGCCCTGGAGTTTCTTCACCTGTGCGGTGAGTGCTGCGGTGGCTTCAGCCGTCTTGGAAGCGACGGCCGCATCGAAGAGTTCGACTGCATCGTCGCTCTCATCGAGAGTGACGGACTCCAGCTTCTCAAGGAAGGTCTGTCCGTAGTTGTCGAGAATCTTGCTGCGGTCGGTGTCGGAAAGTTCGACCTTTCCGTCCTTCACCTCAAGCGATTCCCTGCCGAGAAGACGGGCAACGAGCTTGCCCATCTTCGAGTTTGAGAGAGAGTTTTTGTTCATATGACACTTTGAATTAAGAGGTTTTGAATTTACATTTCAGAGAGGGCGAATGCGGCTTCAACCGTTTCTGCGAGGGTTTTCTTCGCATCGGCGAATCCGAGTCTCAGAGCGTCGGCGCAGATGAAGACTTTGCCGGTGAGCACGCCGTCCTCTTCCGTCTTCAGCATCGGACGGCCGCTCTTCACGGCTTCCTGGAAGCGGGTCACAATCGGCGAGAGTTCGTCCTGAATGAGTCCGTAGTCGCCCTCGACCGCCTTGCGGTAGCTTCCGTTTTTGTCACCGGACTCCCGGGCATACACCGGAATGATGCGCACTCCGGTC
>CAVEDD010000074.1:0-10105 GCA_963614515.1 Treponemataceae bacterium
CCTTCCGGTTGTGAGGATTCGGGCAAGGAGAACAACGCAGCAGACCGCTTTTTAGTAAGCGTTAAGGATTACTTAGCCGGCGACTACCTGAAGTAGCAGATTGAATTGAATACCCGGTCGACCCTGAAAAGGTCGTCGCGGGTTTCTTTTTCGTGTCCTATGATGCGGACTGCGGAAAGAAGTCTGCCGGCGTTTTCGTAGAAGTCAGGCTCGCCCGGAACAAGGGAGTTGACCCGGACAATCTGCGAGGAATGAACCATGCGACCGTTACCGATGTATATCCCCACATGGGTGATTCGGTCTTTCGCGCCGTCAGCGCCGCGCCGCCCGAAGAACAGTAGGTCTCCGACACGCAGGCTGTCAGCGCAGAATGTCCGCTCTGCCTCCCGGAACACCGGCACCGGCCGTCCGCAGAGCGCCATCTGGTCGGCATTGCGCGGGAGCATCAAGCCGTTCATGAAATAGGAGAACCTCACCAGACCGCTGCAGTCAAAGCCGTCCGGTGACATCCCTCCCCAGAGGTATGGAGTCCCGATAAAGCGCATCGCCGTCTCCGCCACGGCTTTTTCCATTGCCGTGCATCCTGATATCTCATATTTTGCGGCCTTATTTTTCTTGGTCTTGTCTTTCTTTGCCGCATTTCCCTTTGCTACATTTCCCTTTGCCGACTTTCTTTCCGCCTTGTCCCTTTCCTTTCCGCCTTTCTTTGCCTCACATTTCTTGCCGGTCTTTCCGACCGCCTTTTTGTCCGTCTTGCCGGTCATCGTTTTCCCGGCCGTTGCATTGTCAGCTGCAGCCGTGTTCTCCGAAGCCCATTTGTGGAAATCCCTCACATCGACCGTCCTGACCCAGCCGGTCTTTCCCGAAGGGGTCTGAACCTTCGCCCAGCCGTTCTTGCGAATCGGAAGCCCGTAAGAACGCACTCTCGGCTGAGGTTTTCCGAGCACCGCACGCACGATGTCGCCCTCCACGAGGTCGCAGACCACATCCGAGCGGTTTGTCCGGTCGGAATAGATGGCGGAATGCGGCGAGGTGACGATGTATCTCCGGGATGAAATCCACTCTTCTATTTCAGCCTCGTCAGCCCTGTGGACTCCCATATCCGTGCACCACGCCGTATATGGCTGCGGAGTGCGGATCTGAAGCCAGTAGCCCTGCTCCCCGACAATCTCCACCACAGTTCCCATCAGCTCCTGCGTCTCAAGCGGCGACTCGTAATCCGGAGCCTGTCTCAGGTGTGAGACCGAGAAATCGATGATTCCCCATTTTTTTGCCGCAGTTTCCGTCTCCCCGGCCTGTTGTTTCTCGTCCCCGGCCTGTTCCGCGATTCCGGCCGCTCCAGTCTCTTGGGCGGAAACCTCAGTTGAAGAAAAGACGGCGGCCGAAAGGATTGCCGTCACGGCGAATGCCGTAAATATACTCCTGTGCATCATACTTTTTCGATATTTATAATCCCGCACTTGCGGAATTTGATTCCACATATTTGTCCGTCAGTCGGCGGACGCGGCAAATTTACTCAAAATATCCGCAATCGCGACGGGCAATCGTGTCCATACATATGAAAACCTCCCGATTCCCATCCACTTATTTACTCCTTTTCCTATTTCCAACACATTGAATATCAGATGAATGAATATTCCCATATCCCCACATTATCCACTTATCGCCCGGGGATACGGACATCCGAAAGTCAAAATACATAACTTTGCGATGACCGGCGGAACATCTGCCGGTCTGACAACACAACCACATAACCAACTAAATAACCAACCGCATGAGAAAAATTCTTACCATTGTCATGCTGTTTGCCGCGGGATTGACCGCATTCGCGCAGCAGCATTCTGTCAGGGGCGCTGTAGTTGACTCTCAGGGCAATCCTTTAACGGGGATAATCGTGCTGGAGCAGGGTACCCGAAACGGTACCGCCACGGACGCCGACGGAAACTATCTTCTGAAACTTTCCTCACAGGGAGGGGCAGTAGAATTCAATGCTCTCGGCTACAAGCCTGTCGTTGAACAGGTTGCAGGCAGGAGCGTCATCAATGTCACAATGCAGGAGGAGGCCATCGCCCTCGATGCAGTCGTGGCAATCGGTTACGGTACGGTCCGCCGCAGAGACCTCACCACCGCCGTCTCGACAGTCTCCAACGAGGATATGCAGCTGCGTCCCGTGACCGAGGCTTCCGGCTTCCTTCAGGGAAAGGTCGCCGGCGTGACGGTGCAGCAGACAAGCGGACTTCCGGGCAGCGGAATGACCGTCCGCGTGCGCGGAGCCTCTTCAATCGCATCCTCCAATGACCCGCTCTATGTCGTCGACGGAGTCCCTGTGGGCACGGGAAACTATGCCATCGCATATCTCTCCCCTCAGGACATCGAAACGATGCAGATTCTCAAGGATGCCTCATCGGCCGCGATTTACGGTTCAAGGGCGGCGAACGGCGTCATACTCATAACCACGAAACAGGGGAAGAAGAGCCGCGGACCGCAGATTTCTCTCAACGCTTCCGTCGGACTCGCCAACGTGGCCCGGACCTACGATGTCCTCAATGTCGAGGAATACCGCGAACTTATGGACGAACTCGGCACTGTTTCGCTTCCTGACGGACTCAAGGACGAGACCGACTGGTTCAAGGAGACCTACAAGACGGGAATCAACCAGAACTACCAGCTTTCCGTTTCCAACGCGACCGACAAGATGAGGTACTACATCAGCGGAGGCTACACCGATGAAAAGGGAATCCTTCCCGTCGCCTACAACAAGAGGGTGAACGTCAAGGCGAGCATGGACTCCGACCTGTTCAAGTGGATAAATGTCGGCGCGGATGTCGCCTATTCACACTACAGGAACAACGGAATCATCTCCGGGACAGGTTCTAACCGCGCAGGAGTCGTGCTTTCGGTGATCAACACCCCGACCTACGCGAAGCCTTGGAGCGAGACCAACCCGAACTGGTACTGGACTGAGTTCTACGGAGCGAACCTCACCACTCCTTCCGAGAACCTCGCCCGCACGGAGAACAACTACACGCAGACTGACCGTCTCCTGCTCACCGGGCACGCCACCATCAAGTTCCACCGCACTTTCCAGTTCAAATCGACCGTGACGATGGACCGCAGGTGGGTTCACGAATACAGCTTCCTCGACCCGATAAAGACATCCTACGGACGCACCCAGCACGGCGAGGCCACTTCCACCAGGAGCGATGACATGAGGATGGTCTATGACAACATCTTCACCTACAACAACACGTGGAACGCGAAGCACAACTTCGAAGCAATGGCCGGAACTTCGGCGACCACCTCGCGCTGGGAGAATCTCAGCGGCTCGCGCAGCCATTTCTCTCCGGACTATGACAATGTCATCTTCGGAATCAACGGAGGAAACAAGGGCGGTCTGAGAGGGCAGTCCCAGGGCTATGCGAAATGGACCATAATGTCCTATCTCGCACGAGTTTCCTACAACTACGACAGCCGCTACTACATCACGGCGAACTTCCGTGCCGACGGTTCCTCCAAGCTCGCTCCGGGTCACCGCTGGGGGCTCTTCCCTTCCGTTTCCGCCGCGTGGAGAATCTCCGGCGAGAACTTTATGAAGGACATCAGCTGGATTGACGACCTCAAAATCCGCGCAGGCTGGGGACAGCAGGGCAACCAGTCCGGTCTGGACGACTATGCGTGGGTGCAGAAGTACGGAATAAACTACTCCGACTGGACGGCGGCCGGGAATGCCGACGCGGTGCCGACTCTCGGTTCCAAGACCAACATCGGGAACAAGGACCTCACTTGGGAGACCACCACGCAGACCAATGTCGGAATCGACTGGTCGATGTTCGGAGGACGGCTTTCAGTGACCCTTGACGGCTACTACAAATACACGAAGAACCTTCTTATGAGCGTGCCGCTTCCGGCTCCGAACCCTTCAATCTACAGGAACGAGGGCGAGATGTCAAACTGGGGGCTTGAACTCGCGCTCAGTTCGGTGAACATCGACAGGGAGGGCTGGCGCTGGACGACCGACTTCAACATCTCGACGAACCGCAACCGTCTTGAGAAGCTTTCCCTCCAGCAGGTCTATTACTACACCCAGACATCCGAGGCCCTGAGCGAGTATGTGGTCAGGATGACTCCGGGACAGCCGCTTTCCAAATTCTGGGGTTATACGGCCCTCGGAGTGGATCCGGAGACAGGAATGGTGATTTACGAGGACATCAACGGCGACGGCAAGATCAATGTTTCGGACAAGCACTACATCGGCGACGCGAATCCTTGGTTCACCGCCGGAATGACCAACACCATCAGCTGGAAAGGCCTGAGCCTCAGCTTCCTCCTCACCTCGTCCGTTGGCAACGACATCTACAACGCCTCCAAGATAGAGATGATAGGAATGTACAACGGAGCGAACCAGATTAAGGACGCCGTAAGGCGCTGGCGTGTTCCGGGGCAGGTCACCGACATCCCGAAGGCCGGCGAACTCGACAATCTCAAGGCTTCCACAAGATGGGTCGAAGACGGTTCATATCTGAAAGTCAAGAATATAACCCTTTCATATGACATCGTCCATCCGGCTCTGAAGAAGGCGAACATTTCGAGGATACGTCCGTACATCACGCTCGACAATATGATCACTTTCACCAAATACACGGGCTATGACCCTGAGATGAGCCAGTATTCGTCAGCAACGAATATGGGAATCGACTGGGGGACATACCCTTGCGTGAAGACCGTACTTTTCGGAGTTAACGTTGAATTCTAAAGATTTGGAGATATGAATACGAAATATATTTTTACGGCCCGGCTTTCGGCTCTTGCGATTCTTTCGGTGTTCGCATTTTCCTCCTGCGACCTGAACCTCTTTCCGGAGACGGGCTACAACGAGGGAAATGTCAAGGTTGACGACAACAGCGGTTCCGAGTCACAGTATTCGACGCGGACCGATATGGAGGGTCTGAGGAACGCCATATATGAAAGTTGGACCAAGGACATTCAGGAGAAGGGCTATCTCGACTGGCTCGTCTATACGGACTGCCGCGCCGACAACGCCTACGGCGGAAACCCTGGCACGGGAGAACTGATGGCAATCGAGGCCAACCGCCAGGACGGCGAGAACAAGAACGTGCAGAGGGACTGGGACTGGTATCTCGCCCAGGTCAGCAACTGCAACAACATCATCTGCAACATCGACCGCATCAAAGAGTCCGACTCGTCGATGACCGAAAAGGAATGGGGCGAATGGAAGTCCGAGGCATACTGCTGGAGGGCGTGGAACCTCTTCCAGATGTCTCAGATATGGGGTGACATCCCTCTCGTGAACTCCATCCCTCCGGCAATCACCGCCGACAACATCGAAGAGGTCTATCACGAATATTATCCGGCAAGGACCGCCCGCAAGGATGTCTATGAGCAGATTATCGGTGAACTCGAGTTCGCCGTGCAGCATGCTCCTGATATGGACGCGTCAAACAAGCACCTGTTCACCAAGGGCTTCGCGCACGGAATGCTCGCGAGAATCTATGCCGAGGAGACCTGCCGCGACTGGAGCAAGGTCGCCGAAAACTGTGAGGCCGTCGAGAAGATGGGCTACAGCCTTGTCGACGACTACGGACAGATGTGGGCTTATGACGAGACAGATGCGGTGCGCAATACCTCCGAGTCCATCTTCGAGGTCACTTTCACCAGAAGCAGCGGCAACTGGGTGTGGATGATGTTCCACCGCAACGCCTACAACCCGGACGACAGTTTCTCGTGGATAAAGTGGGTCACGCCTTCCCGCGACCTTGTCTCGGCCTATGAGAAAGAGGGGGACAGCGAAAGGATGAACGCCTGCATCTGCGAGGACGAGGCCATATGGTCCAACTACTACCCGGGCAACAAGTACAAGTTCATGCACAAGATGCCGACAAACGCCACCAGCATCATATTGATGCGTCTCGGAGAAATCTATCTTCTCCACGCCGAGGCTCTTGCCAAGACCGGAGACCTCAAAGGCGCGACGGACTATGTGAACAAAATCAGGCAGAGAGCCGGTCTCGCCGGGATTTCCGTTCCGGCATCGGAGGACGCGGCCATTGACGCGATTCTTCACGAACGCCGCCTTGAGCTTGCCTTCGAGGGCTTCCGTTTCTATGACCTGCTCCGCCACGGATTCGAAAGGGCGAAGGCCGTCCACGACGCGATGCCTCAGAATGACAGCTACTGGCAGACAAGGCTTCCGCTCACACAGGAGACGGTTCTGATGCCTATCCCTCAGACGGCTCTGGACAACAACCCGAGTCTGGAACCGAATAAAGGCTATTGATTATGAAGTTCAATCTCAGAATATTGCTTTTGGCGCTCTCCTGCGCCGTTCCGCTTGCCTGCTGCTGCTCCCCGTCCGAAGAGGGCGGCGGCAGCGGGGACAACGGCGGCGGGACTGACCGGCCGGACGTGCCCGAGACGACCGATGTAATCACATACACGACGACAGCCGATGGCTCCAGGCTTTTCAGCAGGGGAGGTTTCAACTTCGCGAAAGCCGGCAGCATGAGTCCGAACCAGGTCAGGTTCGCCAAGGACGATTCCGCGCCGGAAGTCGAGGGTTTCGGGCTTGCCGTCACGACTGCGTCCGCCTACAACCTCCTGAAGATGACCAAGGAGGACCGGACGGCCTTTCTCACCGAACTGTTCTCTCCGACCGAGGGAGCAGGTTCGGGCCTCATCAGGGTGAGCATCGGAGCGTCCGACTTCTGCCTGAATGACGAATACACCTGGTGCGACAGGGACGGAATGGAGAACTTCGCCGTCGCGGCTGAGGACAGGGACTATCTTTTCCCGGTTCTGAAGGAGATATACGCCATCAATCCGGACGTGAAGATAATCGGCTCCCCGTGGTCCTGCCCGCTGTGGATGAAAGGCGGCTCCTATGGATATGAGGATTATGATTCCGAGTATCTCGAGAAGGATTTCCGCAACTGGACGAGCGGCCGTCTGAAGCCTTCGTGCTATGCGGACTACGCCTCCTATTTCGTGAAGTGGATCAATGTCATGGAGGATCAGGGCTTCAGGATTCACGCGATTACGATGCAGAACGAGCCTCTGAACCACGGGAACTCGATGTCGATGTATATGCCGTGGCGCGACCAGAAGGAATTCATCAAGGTGCTCGGCCCGGCGCTCGAAAAGGCCGGACTCGGCGATGTGAAGATTCTCCTGTTCGACCACAATTTCAACTACGACAACAAGTCCGACCAGCGGAACTACCCGCTCAACATCTATGCTGACTCCGAGGCCTCCAGATGGGCGGCCGGCTCGGCCTGGCACAGCTACGGCGGCGATGTCTCCGAACTGGACAACATCCGTGCGGCCAATCCGGAGAAGGACATCTACTTCACCGAGGCTTCGATCGGCGAGTGGAACTACAGTTTCGGCTCCTGCCTTCTGAACGATTTCTCTTCGATTTTCCTCGGCACGCTCAAGAGGGGAGGCAAGGGAGTGACCCTGTGGAATCTCATGCTTGACGACAAGAACGGCCCGTACAGCCCGCACAGCGGCTCCTGCAAGACCTGCTACGGCGGTGTCACCATAAATTCGTCCGACTACCGGACGATAGTACGCAATTCGCACTGGTACAATGTGGTCCACGCGAGCGCGGTGATCAGGCCGGGAGCGCGGATGATGACAGTCACGGGATATGAGGCGCCGTCGGAGACTGAAGTGCAGATGTTCGCGAACCCGGACGGCACGGTCGCAGCGCTTGTCTGCAACAAGTCGTCCGAGGAGCGCACGGTCGTGTTCGGGTCCGGCAGCTACACGGTGAACCTCAAAGTTCCGGCGAAGAGTCTCGTCTCCGCACTGTGGAAAGACAAATAATCTAAAAAACGACGATATGAAACTGAACATAAAAATGACGGCGGTCTTCTGCGCCATAGCCCTCGCGGCTTTCTCCTGCGAGAAGACCCAGACCTTCACGAAGGCGGACAAGGGTCCGGAGATGGAGGTCGTATCACACACCGAATCAACTTATATGGGAGCGGAGATTGCGGTGAATCTCAATCTGTCCGACAGGGATTTCGCGCTTTCGACAGTCAAGGCTTTCCTTTATTACGGGGAGACGGAGGTCGCTTCCCAGACCCTGAGGACGAAGGAGGAGGGCGCGTATGAACTGAAGATTCAGGCCCCGCTGCTCAAGGATGTTCCCGACGGTACGGCAAGTCTCGTGCTCAGGGCGCAGAATGTCGGTCTCGGCATCACTGAAACCACGCTCGACGTCGCGCTCAGGAGACCGGACTTCGAGACTCTCACTCTGATTGACGAATCCGGGAAAAAGTATGAAATGGCGAGAACCGACGCCTACAGCTATGAACTTACCGCCGATTTCCCGGCCTATGTCAATGCAAATCTCGTCACTCCGGCGTTCAACGGGGAGGAGGTCATAACTCTCGGCTGGGACGGTTCCGCTCTGACCGCTTCATCGTCCGAACTGATTCCTTTCGGGTCCAGCATCGCCGGGAAATATACTCTGAAGGCCAATCTTATGGATTTGACCGCGTCTCCGACTGGGAACGCCGCCGTCGTTTCCTGCGCGCAGTACCGTCAGGGTCAGAAGATGGAGTTCGGAAATGTCGTGAATGTGGAGAACTGGACAATCGACCCGGATTTCTTCGATGTGGACAAGGACACCAAGGCCGTGACTTTCCGCGCCGTGGACGGCCTGTACAGGATGGCTTATGACACGGAGAATCTGTTCATCAAGGTGGAGCCTATGGCGGATGAGAATAATGTGCTGACGCTCTCCGATGACGGTTCCGGCGCAGTCTGGGCAATCGGGCAGAATTTCGGCAAACCTGTGATAGGGCCGAGCTGGAACACCACAGACGGAGCATATCCGGCCGCACAGGTTTCGGACAAGGTCTATGAGTTCACCCTCGCAGTCCCGGGCCAGCTCGCAGTCTCCGGAGGCAAGTTCAAGTTCTACGGCGAGAAGGGCTGGAACGGCGAGTTCAAGAAGGCCGCCTATGCATCCGTGAATCTCTCTCCTGCATTCGATATGAGTGACAGCGGAGACATCGAGGCCGTCGATGTCAAGGCCGGGAAAGGTTACAAGATTACTCTCGACCTCACTGGCGGAGTCAATGCCGCGAAGATTTCCTATGAAGAGGTAGAGGTCGCCGACACCGGACTTGACATCACCGTGAACGGCGAAAAGGCTCTCAAGATGTCCGCGAGCGTTTACAAAGTGATGGCGGTCAAGGTCGAAAAGGGAAGCGTCATTTCTTTCACCGGAATCGACAACCCTCAGGAATGGACGCTCGACGGAGACCACTTCGCAATCACCTCGGAGGGTCTGAAGTTCAACGCCGTCAGCGGGTGGTACTCTTTCGAGCTGGATGTGGAGAACAAATATGTGATTGTCCGCCACGTGAAGTCTGACGGAAAGGCTGCGACTTATGTGAACGAGAAGGCGATTACCATAATGGGCTGGGGCATCGGCTACCCTGCTATGGCTCAGCCGCTTGGTTGGGACACCGGCCTTCTGGTCACTCTCGCCCAGATTGAGACCGGGGTCTATCAGTTCACCGGAGTCGCCTGCGAGGACAATGACGAGACCATAGTCGGCAACTGCTGGCGTTACAACGACATCTCTTTCAAGTTCTTCGGCCAGGCCGGCTGGGGAGACGAGATGGGAACGGTCAAGCTCACGGAAGAGGCCGCGAAGTATCTGGCCCAGGACGGCAACATAGAACTGATTGTGGACCACGAAGATGGTGACACCAAGGTCTATAAACCTCTCGAACTCGGCGCGACCTACCGCCTGACGGTCACCGAGCCTTCGGAGCTTGACGGGGGCAAGTTCACCGTGACCGTCGATTTCCGCAAGTTGTAAGTAATCCTTAAAAAATAACTTGGTAATCTTTGTTTGTCTTTTTGGCCGCCCTCTCTCTTTTCTTCGGGGATATATTCCATTATTCGGGTATATCCCCGATTTTTCATATATTTGTTCTCCGATAACCGGAGTCTGTTGTCTCCGTCTGTTCAAGACGACTCCGATAACCATATAACGACCGCATAGCAGATGAACACGCTCCGCCGCACAGCATCTTTCATTCTTTGTTCCATATCCCTTTTCTCC
>CAVEDD010000075.1:0-10004 GCA_963614515.1 Treponemataceae bacterium
GAACAAGGAGGCCCTGCTCGCACAGATGGGACTGCGCTACGACAAGGTGGTGGCCCGCAAGAAGGCCAAGCTGCGCGAACTTGAAAGGGAGGCGAAGACCACTGATCTCATTGACGAGATGCAGGCCATCGTGGATGAAATGGTCGAGAACAGGGACATCCGTCTGGAGCAGCAGTTCCTGCGCCTGATTGACCCGCGCAGCGATGACAACCCGGACGATGAATGGATGGTGCTCCGGGGAGCATCGGCCCCGAACGCCTACATCGGCTATGCACCCGTGACCAATGCCGAATATGCGGCATTCAAAGAGGGATTCAGCTACAAATCCGGGCAGGACGATTACCCTGTGGTGAACGTGACCGTCGCTGAGGCCACGGCCTATTGTGACCATCTTACATCCATGGACAGCCGGCACATCTACCGCCTGCCGACAGACGAGGAATGGATACTCGGAGCCGGACATATGCCGAAAGACGTCACGATGAACTCCGGCCACGTGGAGAAGGGTCTCACGGCCGTGGACGCCTACAAACAGACGACAGGAGCCTGCGGCGGCATAGATTTCTGGGGAAACTGCTGGGAATGGACATCCACCTCCGACATTGACGGTAACTTTGTCGTCAAGGGAGGCAGCTGGGATTCCGAGCGCGACGATTGCCGGAGCGAAAAATCCGACGTCGTCAGAAGCGGCACACAGGGCTATGACAACGTCGGATTCAGAGTCGTGAGAACGGACAGGTAAACTACCTGGTTCCGAAGATACGGTCGCCTGCATCGCCGAGTCCCGGCACGATGTAGGCGTTTTCATTCAGACGGTCATCCACTGCGGCGACATAAATGTCAACGTCGGGATGAGCCGCCTGAACCTTTGCCAGTCCTTCCGGAGCAGCGACAAGGCACATCAGGCGGATGTTGGTGCAGCCGTGCTTCTTCAGCATCGTGAGCGCGTCGCAGGAACTTCCACCGGTGGCGAGCATCGGGTCGGTGACAATGACCAGACGCTGCTGGATGTCTTCAGGAAGCTTGCAGTAATACTCCACCGGCTCGTGGGTCTCCTCGTTGCGGTAAAGTCCGATGTGACCGACCTTTGCGACCGGCACCAGCGTGAGCATTCCATCGAGCATGCCCATTCCGGCACGCAGAATCGGAACAATCGCGAGCTTCCTTCCGGAAACCTTCGGAGCGTTCATCTTGCAGATTGGGGTTTCGATTTCCTTCGTGGTGAGCGGAAGGTCGCGGGTGACCTCGTAGCCCATGAAAAGTGAAATCTCCGTCAGAAGCTGTCTGAAATCCTTTGAACCCGTGTTCTTGTCACGCATGATGCTCAGCTTGTGCTGAATCATCGGGTGGTCGATAATGTGGACTGTACTCATAAATATGTATTGATTTTTGGATTCATCCGAAGCGTCAGGTGATTCCTGAAAATGAAAATCCCGCTTCTTCAGTTCTGAGCCGCGAAGTTAGCACATTTCCGGGAAATATGAAAAATTATCTTACAGACTGCTGCCGCCGATGAAACCACGCAGGAGCGATGTCGCCGGCACGTCCTTGTCGGAAACCGGGAAGAAATAATAGAGGAACTTGAGCAGGCGGTGAGCCTCGCTGTACTCCGGACAGTTCTTCGGGATTGTCCGCAGAATCTGCTCCGCGTGCGGGCGCAGGACGGCGAACTCCACCAGATAGGCCGAATTGAACAGGACGTCGGCGTTCTCCTGAAAAGGATAAATCCACTGCACCTCGGCGCGGCGCACATTGGGCCAGTTGCTGATGGTCTGCTGCGGAGTGTACGCCCCCTTGTTGTAATCGCGGACAATCCTGCGGAGAAGACGGTTGTCGCTGGTCGGGATGCCGTTGTGGTCGTCGACGGAGATGCTCGTGATAGTGTTTATGAAAATGCTGAACTTCACTGATGCCGGAACCCGGTCGGTCAGGTGCGGGTTGAGCGCGTGGATTCCTTCGACGAGCAGGACGGTGTCGTCTTCGAGACGGAGAGTCTTGCCGTTGTATTCCCTGATGCCGGTGACGAAATTATATTCGGGTACCTGGACGGTCTCGCCGGAGAGAAGTCTCAGAATGTCCTTCTGGAGGGCCACATGGTCCACGGTGTCGAAATTGTCGAAATCGTAGTTTCCGTCAGGCAGTTTCGGGGTGTCGAGACGGTTGACGAAATAGTCGTCTGTGGAGAATGAAATCGGGTGCAGCCCGCAGGCCTTCAGCTGGACGCTGAGCCTCTTGCAGAAAGTCGTCTTGCCGCTGCTCGTCGGGCCCGTGATGAGGACGAGCCGCACCGGGGAGTCGGAGCGGAAGCGCCGTTCAATCTCTTCGGCAATCTGGACTATCTTCTTTTCCTGCAGAGCCTCCGCCACCTGAATCAATTCGCTCGCCCGTCCGCTCTGACAGGCGATGTTCACGTCGCCCACGGTGTTGAGCTTCATAATGGAGTTCCACCTGATGTTCTCGGCGAACATCCCGAACGTCTTCGGCTGCTCGGAGAAAGGAGCGAGCGACTCGGGGTGATGGCGATCCGGAAGCCGCAGCAGCATCCCGTTGCGGTAGGATTCCAGAGACCAGACTTTCAGATAGCCCGTGGACGGGACAAGCGGGCCGCAATAGTGGTCTATGCAGTCTTCGAGACTGTAGTATTCGACATAGACCGGCCTGGTGGTCTCTATGAGCTTGGTCACGTCGCAACGCCCCTTTTCGGAAAACAGCCGCAGGGCTTCGGCGGCCTGGGTCTCGACGCGGCGGAACTGGATGTCCATCTCCACAATCTCGGTCATCCGCCTCCTGATCCGCTCCACCTCGCCGGCGTCAATCCATTTTCCGTCACTTTTGACGACGGCGCAGAAAAAGCCTTTGGATATCGGTCTCTTGAGATAGGTCCGGCTTCCCGGAAAAACATCCTGCGCGGCCTTGCAGAGCAGAAAACACAGGGAATTGCTGTAGACGCTGCGTCCGCTGTAGCTGCGGTAGTCGAGGAATTCTATGTCCTTGTTGTTGTAGAGCCTGTAGCCCAGCCCCTGGACGACGTTGTTTACCTTCGCCGCAAGGACAGGATAAGGTCTGTCGAAATTGAATTCACCGACAGCGTCGCGAAGTGAAGTCCCTTCCTGAAATTCCTTGAAAGCGCCGGAGTTTTTGCAGAATGCCTTGACCATACGGATTAAGAGATATGAAGTGAGATTACAGGCCGCAAAGATACCACTTTCATCGATATTCCGTAAGCATATCCCCTCAAAATTCGTATTTTTGCGACGCGGAACAGAAATGCTCCGAATCAGCTCCGGATTCACCGGAGAACGGACACACAGAAAAAGCCCCCTCGGAGATTATGTTTGAAACCGGATACATATCCGTAATCGTGCCGCTCAAACTTGAGTGGGAGCCTGTCTATGCCGTTCCGGAAGGTACGGAAGGACTGCAGGAAGATGCCGGAGGGCGGTCCGGGGAAGGCGGAGGAGTGCGGAAGCTGCGCGTGGGGGATATGGTGAAGGTGAGATTCGCGGGAAAGGAATACGCCGCCGTGGTGAGCGGGGTGAGGGTCAGCCCGACTACGGCATTGGACAAAGTGAAGCCTGTCGTGGAAGTGCTTGACCTTCCGGGAGTTTCCGAAGAGGAGATTGAGCTGTGGAGAAGAATCGCCGCCTACTATATGTGCACGGTCGGGGAGGTTTACAAGATGGTCTATCAAAGCGTGAAGATGAATGCGGCCATCCGGAAACGCGCTGCGGCCGCAAAACCGAAGACCGCCGGAAAAAAGAACGGGAAGCGGACTGATGCCGGAGCAGCGGCTGAGGTGGCGGGAATCAGCATTTCCGGGACGACGGCGGGAACAAAGGCCGGGACGACGGCGGACGCTCCGGAAATAAGACTCACCCCGGCGCAGACCAGAGTCTGTGAAGACGTGAAAGCCGCCTTCAGGGAAGGCAGACCCGCGCTGCTTCAGGGAGTCACAGGTTCCGGGAAAACTGAAATATACATCAGTCTCGCGCAGGAGACGCTCTCCCGAGGGAAGAACGTGCTCTACCTCGTGCCCGAAATCGCCCTCAGCCGTCAGCTGGAGGAAAGGCTTTCCGGACATTTCGGCGGATGCATGGCGACTTACCACTCCGCGCTCACGGCGGCAAGGAAGATGGATGTGCTGAAGCTTGTGGAAGACCGCAGCCGCCCGCATCTTGTCCTCGGAACGCGCTCGGCGCTGTTTCTTCCGCACCGTGAACTCGGTCTTGTCATAGTCGATGAAGAGCACGACAGTTCCTACAAGCAGGACTCCCCCGCCCCGCGCTACAACGGGCGCGACGTGGCGCTGATGCTCGCCGCCCTGCACCGCTGCGGCATACTGCTCGGTTCGGCGACCCCCTCATTCGAATCGCTCTACAACTGCGCCTGCGGGCGTTTCCGCCGGATTTTCCTGAATGAAAGGTTTCACGGTGAGGGGGACACGGAAGTCATTGTCATAGACACGAATGCGGAAAGGAAGAAACGCGGGATGCTCGGCTCCATATCCCGGAAACTGATTGACCTGCTCAAGAAGAATCTTGAAAGCGGGGGGCAGGCGATGATTCTGCGCGAGCGGAAATCCTATGCGACGACAGTCCAGTGCGATGAATGCGGAGGCATAATCAGATGCCCGCACTGCAATGTCAGCCTCAACCTCCAGAAATCCCGGGGACGGCTTGTCTGCAACCACTGCGGATTCGCGGCCGCATGGACGGAACATTTCCCCCATCTGCGTCCGGACAGTTCAAAGGAATGCGACGGGCATCTGAGCGCATTCGGTGCCGGCACGGAAAAGATTGAGGAAGAGCTGAACGGCATATTCCCGGAACGGAGAATCGCAAGGCTCGATGCGGACACGAGCGCAAAGGCAGGATGGCAGAAGCAGGTTCTGAAAGATTTCGCCGACAGAAAGATTGACATCCTTATCGGCACCCAGATGCTGACAAAGGGCTTCGACTTCGACAACCTCAACCTCGTGGTCGTGCTGCAGGCGGACTCGCTGCTCGGACAGCAGGATTTCCGGGCCGATGAAAAGGCACTACAGCTGCTTGAACAGTTCAAGGGGAGATGCTCGAGACGCGGACAGGACGGAATCTTCGTGATTCAGACGGCACAGCCGGAACATCCTGTTTACAGGATGCTCAGCAGCGAGTCGGACGGGACGGAAGCATTGCCGGACGAGTCAGGAGCATCGCCGGACAAGTCAGGAGCATCGCCGGACGGTAAGGAAGCCACGGGGCGGACTACTACGGCGGCGGGGCGGGCCTCCAAGAAGCCGACGGCGGCGGACTACCGGCTCGGGCTGCTCGAGGAAAGGCGGATGTTCCGCTATCCCCCGTACACCCGTATCGTGAACATAGTCCTCAAGGATTCGAAACCGGAAAGGCTCGAAAGATTCGCCGGAACACTTTCGCTGATGCTCCGAGGGGTCGGAGCCGTTCCTGGAGACGGTGTCGAGGTCACGCCTCCGTTCGCCCCGGCGGTTGACAGAATCAACGACGAATATCTGCGGATCATCCGCATAAGTCTCCCGAAAGACAGGAATCTCCAGGCCAACAAAGCCGCAATCGCGGCGACACTGAAGAATTTCTCGGCCGAGCGGAAATATGACGCCCACATCACCGTCGATGTGGATCCAGTCTGAGGATACGGAGGGCGGACCGTCGTCCTACAACCCGTCTGATGCAGCGGAGCCGTTCTGCCGCCCGTCCGGTGCGGCGGCTGACGCTGCGGCCGTCTCCGGGAGTTCCGCCTCCGAGAGCTGGGGCAGAGGATTCTTCGCGCTCTGGCTCACGCCGAGACGTTCGAGTTTCGCGCAGGTCTGCAGTATGCTCTGTCCGGACGGCTGAAGCTTGCGCTCCCCGTCGTCGTATGACCGGCGCGCCTTGTCGAGAGCGTCCCCGATTTCACGGTATTTCTTCATGAACTGCCCGACTCTGTCCATCAGTTCCCCGGCAAGCGCGAAGACCTTCTCCTGATTCTGCACCTGGGCAATCTGCCTCCAGGTCATGCTGATTATCTTCAGCGCCGCGAACAGCGTCTGCTCGTCCGCTATGAACACGTTCTTTTCCATTGACTTGCGCCACAAATCAGGCTGCGCGTTCAATGCAGTCCACAGAGCGCCGGTGTTCGGGACGAACATTATCACATAGTCCATCTTCTGCTTGGGCGGACGCACATAAGAAGAATAGTCCTTGGCGGAAAGTTCCTTGACGTGGGCTTTCAGGCTCGCCACGTGGGCGTCGAGAAAACGCTTGCGGTCATCCTCGTTCCCTGCGTTCACATAGTCCATAAACGCGGAGAGCGAAACTTTGGAGTCGATTATGACATCCCTTCCCCTGTCAAGATGGAGAATGACGTCGGGGCGGAGCGTGCCACCTGTCGCGGATTTCAGAGTCTGTCCCTCCGCATCGCGCAAAGCCGTCTGCACATCGTAGTGAACCCCGCGTTCCAGACCCTGTGAGGAAAGAAGCTCGTCGAGCACGGCCTCGCCCCAGTCCCCCTGCACCTTGTTCCCGTGCCGGAACGCATTCGCCAATGCATCCGCCGATTTGCGGGCGGCCTCGCTGAACTTCATCATATTCTCGATGTTGGCCTTCATCTCGCCGCTCATCGCCGTCTGCTTCAGAGTGCTGTCATTCACGGCCTGCTTCATCCTGTCTATGGTTTCCTTGAGCGGATTCACAATCTGGCCGATATTCTCCGCGCTTGAATCCGAAAACTCCTTCTGACGCTGCTTCAGCATATCCTCGGTCGCCGTCTTGAGCTGCGCCGTCACCTTGTCGAGAGTTTCCGCGAAACGTCTCTCCTGAGCGTCGATACTATCCCTGTGATGACGCTCGTCCTCCTCCCTCGCAGTCCTGAGCATCTCATTCTGCGCAGCAAGCGAACTGACCTCGGCCGTCAGCGAACTGACTCTGCCCGTAAGCGAACTTATTTCATCCGAAGCCTTGGACAGCCGCCCGTGAAACACAGTCCACACGACGGCGCATCCGGCCGCGAACGCCGCAGCGGCGGCCACGACCACGATGAATGTAAATGTCAATGTCCAGGTTTCCATCGGGAATCAATCTGAAAATATACCCTAAAAATATCTGTAGAACAATGCGATGGACTTTATCCCGGCGAAGAACTGGCTGAGAAGGTAGGATTCGTTCGGGGAGTGGATGGTGTCCCTTTCGAGACCGAAGCCCATCAAGAGCGGGTCTATGCCGAGTATCCGCTGAAGGTCGGCGAGAATCGGAATGCTTCCGCCGCCTCGGGACGGCACGGGTTCGACTCCATAGACTTCGCCCATCGCGCGGGCTGCCGCCTTGTAGGCGTGCGAGGAAATCGGGATGAGGAAGCCGTCGCCTCCGTGGCAGGGCTTCACTTCCACCTTGACATAAGGCGGGGCTATGGAGAGGAAATGCTCCGTGAACAGACGGCTTATCGTTCCGCTGTCCTGATTCGGGACAAGTCGCATCGAAATCTTCGCGTGCGCCTCGGACGGGAGCACGGTCTTCGACCCCTCGCCCGTAAAACCTCCCCAGATGCCGCAGACATCGAGGCACGGCCGTATGCCTGTGCGCTCGAGCGTGGTGTAGCCCTTCTCCCCCTTCACCTCAGCGATGCCGAGGAACTTCTTATACTCCTCAAGGTCAAACGGAGCGCGGGCGAGCTGGGCGCGGTCTTCGTCGGAGAGTTCCACCACATTGTCATAGAATCCCTTGACCGTGATGCGTCCGTCCTTGTCGATAAGTGACGAAATCATATCGCAGAGCACGTTTATCGGGTTGGCCACCGCGCCGCCGTAGTGTCCGGAATGCAGGTCCTTGTCCGGGCCGGTGACCTTGACCTCAAGATAGGCAAGGCCGCGCATCCCGCAGTTGATGGAAGGCACCTTGTCGGAAATCATGGTCGTGTCGGAAACGAGTATGACGGAAGCGGCGAGCCTCTCCCTGTTGGCTTCCGCCCATTCCGCGAGCGACGGGCTGCCGATCTCCTCCTCGCCCTCGAAGATGAACTTCACGTTGTGGCGGAGCTGTCCGCTGCGGACAAGGTACTCGAATGCCTTGAGGTGCATAAAGAGCTGACCCTTGTCGTCGTTCGCCCCCCTGCCGTAAATCGCCCCGTCGCGGATTTCAGGCTCGAACGGGTCTGATTTCCAAAGTTCTATGGGATCGACCGGCTGGACATCGTAGTGGCCGTACACCAGAACCGTAGGGAGTTCCGCAGAAACGGTTTTCTGCCCGAACACCACCGGATGCCCGGCAGTGGGACATACTTCAGCCTCGTCCGCCCCGGCCTCGACCAGCAGTTCTCTGAGCCTTTCCGCGCAGCGCGTCATATCCTCCCTGTGTCCGGGATCCGAGCTTACCGAAGGAATCCGCAGCAGCGAAAACAATTCCTCGAACCACCGCCCCTCATTCTCCCTGATGTATTTTTCCATATCAGCCATATGTATCAACAAAAATATCTCAACAAAAATATCTCAACAAAAATATCTCAGCAGTAATATCTCAGCAGTAATATCTCAGCATAAAATCCCGAGATTAGGATGGAATAAAAAGATGGAGTGCAAGGCTTGCGACGAAGTCCGAACCGCAGCAACCTGTCGGTTGTGAGGATTCGGATGAGGAGCATAACGCAGCAATCCGCTTTTTATTCCGTCCGTAGTTTGGAGTGTGCATATTCAAGAGTCAACCTGAAAGTCTTCTTCTGCGACGACGGCGCATCATACATCGCATCCGTCATAATCCGCTCACAGATGGCACGCAGTCCTCTCGCCCCGAGCTTCTCGCTGACGGCAGTGTCGACAATAAGTTCCAGCACCGCAGGCTCAATCTCCAGCTTAATCCCGTCCAGTTCGAACATCTTCTCATACTGTCGGATGATGGCGTTCTTAGGCTCGGTGAGTATGCGCAGCAGCGCGGCCTTGTCGAGATTGTCAAGCCAGGTGATGACCGGAAGACGGCCTATGATTTCCGGGATGAGTCCGTAGGCGCGGAGGTCGGCAGGCTCGACATAGCGCAGAAGGTTGTTCTTGTCGACCTTCGGTTTGGAAGCGATGCCGTAACCTATTATCTGCGTGTTCATCCTCTGGGCTATATGCCTCTCAATCCCCTCGAACGCGCCGCCGCAGATGAAAAGTATGTTCTGCGTGTTCACGTGGATGAAATCCTGCTCCGGATGCTTGCGGCCGCCTTTCGGAGGTACATTCACCACATTGCCCTCGAGAAGTTTCAGCATCGCCTGCTGCACCCCCTCGCCGGAAACATCGCGGGTGATTGAAGGGTTGTCCGACTTGCGGGCGATCTTGTCGATTTCATCGATGAAAACGATTCCCCTTTCAGCCTGTGCGACATCGAAATCCGCCTCCTGAAGAAGACGCGTGAGTATGCTCTCGACATCCTCGCCCACATAGCCGGCCTCCGTCAGCACCGTCGCATCCACGATGGTGAAAGGCACGTCAAGCATACGGGCTATGGTCTTGGCGAGCAGAGTCTTTCCCGTTCCGGTCGGGCCGACCATCAGGATGTTGCTCTTCTCAAGCTCGACATCATTTTTGTCGGCATCGGGGGAAAGATTATGTTCCAGACGCTTGTAGTGGTTATACACCGCCACCGCAAGCTGTTTCTTCGCCCTGTCCTGACCGATTACATACTGGTCGAGGAAAGCGGTGATTTCGTGAGGCTTGAGAACCTTCTTCTTTTTGCCGGGCGCAGCCGCCGGAGTCTTTTTCTTCTTGAGTCCGAACGCCTCCTCCACATACTGATGCCCCATCTCCACGCAGTCAGAGCAGATGCAGGAGTCAAGCCCCTGAAGCAGGAGCGGAACCTCGTTCTCGCTCCGCCCGCAGAACATGCAGTACCTCAGTCCGTCACCTTTATTTTTTTTATTCATAATAGCCTTATTATTTCTTAGACTGTCTTAGTAATCCTTAAAAAATAACTTGGTAATCTTTGTGTGTCTTTTTGGTCTATATCTCTTTTCTCATCGGTCATGTACCTCCAGTACACTCC
>CAVEDD010000076.1:0-9921 GCA_963614515.1 Treponemataceae bacterium
GGTACTCCTTCGCTCGGCGTATTTCATCGTCGGTCGCGGCCATTATTCTTCATTGCTGAATTTCTGTGCTTCGAATTCCGCGAGAAGGTCGGCTTTTTCGGCATCTTTCGCTTCTTCCGTGATACGCTCCCACTCGGTGGAGACGGAATAGAACCAGAGACGCTCCGACGCGGTCTTGCGCGAGAGGAATCCGTTTTGGACTGCGGTGGCGAGGTCTTGCGTTACCGCGCTTTCGTTAAGGTGTACGTATGGCTTCACCCACGGATACAGGGGCAGGTTTACGAAGTCGAGGGACTTGCGGCACTCCACGCCGTAGCCGTAGGAGTACAGGTACACCATATCGTCGAGCACGGGGGTGAAAGTCTCCGCGTCGTTCATTCCTTTCTCGACCGCCGGCGAGTAGAGGATTTTCAGCGCGGCTGCCGGGAGGTCTCCGCTCTTGAGTTCCGGCGGCGTGACAACGAAACTTTGCTCGAAGATACGCTCGTGCAGGTCGGCGAGTTCTCTCATAAACGATTCGGACGCGGACTGCCCCGCGAGGTATCCCGCGTTGTCGTCGGTCCCCATCGTGATGGTTTTGATGGTCCCGTTCATATCGTGGTTGGCCTCCACGTTCTCGCCCTTGAGGTAGAGGATAGGCTCGCCGAACGCCTTGTTGTTGTGTGCCATCTGGGAGAAGGCCATTTCGTATTCGTCTATGGAATCTTGTGATGCGCTCCAGCACGGGCCGTTGTCGTCGCGGAGGTAGGCGACCGGCACGCGGTTGAATCCGTGCGGGGTCGCGCTCATCGTAGGGTCGGCGAACACATATCCGTTGAGGACGCAGGTGTCGCCGCCTTTACCGAATGTGAGGGGTATGGGGTTGTCGTTGGATTCCGAGGCGCGGCGCAGGCGGTAGAGATAGGTCTTGTCCCAGACTTCGAGACGGTCGATGACTTTTCCGTCTTCGGTGTATTCCTTGTATGCGCGGGCGAACACGGCGAGTTTCCCATCCTTCCCGAAGTGCGGATAGATTCTGTCGCCATTGAGGAACGACAACACTTCCCATCCGAACGTGCCGTTTTCGAGATACGCCACGAACGCCGCATCTCCGGTTATTTTTACGCTCTTGGCAAACTCGTAGAAGGCGTGTTCCATATCCTTCTCGTGCCATCCGCCGCGGAACATCTTAAGGTCATTAGCGATGGAATCCGTTTCAGACTTGGTGTTCAGGTCGAATTGGATGTCGTTGCCGCAGAGATGCACGAGCTGTTTGAGCGTGATTATCTGCTGGTAAGCGAATGCGAATCGGGGGACCTTCTCGACGTATGTGTTGAGGGCCGTCCTCCCGGTGTCCTCTCCGTTCTCTATGACAGGTTCTTCGATTTGCCGGTAGATGTCCGGGAAGTACATCTCGTCCTTGATTTGATGGGATGACGGGTAGTATTGCCGTATGAAGTCATCCTGAATGCGAGGTTTGGTCACGAGGGGGGTCCCCGGTGCCGATGGCTGCACGGCCAGCCACGGTTTCTTTGAGAGGAGTGTTTTCATTATACGAATCGAATTGAAGTTGCTTTACGGTAAACGGGCAGTCCTTTCGGTTTTGCATATCCGCCTTTCCCTATTTCAAAGATGAACCGCATCAGGAGGGCTTCGATGTAGTCCGGCGAGTGGCCCACGAGGGATTTCATCGCCTTTTTCTTGATAAGTGAGAATCCCTTGTCCGAGGAATCGCTTTCGGGCCTTATCGCGCAGCGTTCTTTAAGGAGAATTTGGCGGAGCGGGACGTTGGAGAAACCTTTCCCGGAGAAACGCATCGTGAGAAGCCTCGGTTCAATGCTGATTTCTCCGTCGATTAGCTTGTGTGCGAACATATACGCGCATTGGCTTTTTAGGTCGTGGTACATTCCTTTGAACCTCGGGTCAACCCCGGCCATATTGTTGAACGGCTTGGCGCGTGGGAAGAATCCCTTGAACGCCTGACCGAGGCCGTTGAGGTCGTATGTGAGGTTCTCCTCGATAACGCCCCATTCTTGCAGTTTCGCCTTGACGCTCTTGATAGTCGTCTTGGAGTCGAAACGGCTGACGTAAAGGTCTTTGATGTGGAAGCCCTCCCACAGCCACATCACGAGGGAGTCTCCGCCTTCGAAGGCGATGTCGCACGATGCGTACCGTCTGCCCCCCTCAATCTTCGGCAGTCCATAGAAACGCTCCATATCGAGGATTTTTATCATATCCTCCCCGGCGGACTTGAAGTTCCAGTTGCCTTCGAGGTCGCGTGAGCGTTGTTCGTCGGACTGCTGCGCGAGGTTGGCGAGATAGTTTGGGTCTGATGTCATCAGTTTCACGTTCTCCTCCAGCCCCGCACGGCAGAATGTTACGGATTTGACGAACATCCGCTTTTTGTCGTATCCGAGTTCCGCGTATCCGTCGTTCCATAGGGAATCTATGATGCTTTTGCACTGTTCGTACACTTCTTCCGGGGTGTCCCCCCAATAGATTGTGTCCGGGCTGTCTCCGTCCATAAAGCAGTAACGCACCTTGCAGTCGCGTTCTCGAATCGGGAATCCGTCGGGGCCTATCCAGTAGTCTATGAATTTCCGCACCCACGAATCGGGGTCCGGGTTGCACGTTCCCCAGATGCGGTTACGGAGTCCCATACCGTTTCGGTTGCAGGTGACGAGGTATTTGAATTTCACATAGGGGATGTGCGTGATTTCATCGATGCCGATATAGTTGTACTGCTTCCCCTGAAATCTTTTCTTGAAGTCATCGAGGGCATCTCCGTAGTAGGAGAATCTCAGTTTTCCCCCGGCGTTGAAGTTCCACGTCCTGTCATCGCGGGAGCGGTTGAACGACCCATATTGGCCATACATCATCGTGGAGTAGTCGATGGCTTGGGTAAGGTCATCGCGCTCGTTGCGGACAATGAGACCGGAGAATGTAGAATAATTGATGTCCTTCAGGCCCTCCATCACAAGGGACCAAGTTTTAGAACCCCCACGGGAACCGCCTGCGATGAGGATGTCCACGTCCCGCGAAAGCATACGTTCCTGCGCCCCTGCTTGCGCAATGATGCGGTAGGGGTTGATGATGTTTCTGTCTTTCTCGCGGAAGGTCTGTACCGCCGCATAGGACAGGACGGGTATGTCCTTAGAAAAAACCACGATAAAAATCCGATTGTTTTCGCAAAAATACCAAAAAAACTTCAATTATGGTTGTTATTTGTTGGAATTGTTGTATATTTGTGCCAAGTATAGTGGGGTCTATGACATTCGGTTCGAGAGAGGTCAACGGGAATGGTCCGGCGAAGAATTTCGTCCTTTGTCCGTTCTGTGGGCAGAAACTGCTCAACGTCGCGTCTCTTGATGGCGACACGGAGGTTATAGTGAAATGCCGCCGATGTTACCGATATATTCGGGTCCGGATGACTCCCTGATGTTTTGGTCGGTTGATGAAAAAGCCTCAGAGCTCTGTTTGCGCCTTCGGGCGTGGCTGAGCTCTATTTTTTTATACTCAAAAGTTCTTTAACAACTATGAAGGGAAAAATCTTTGATGCGCTCAAAACCGAGTACGCGAGTCTGGGGTTGAGCGACAACACGCTGATGAGGATCGCTGCCGTTCTGGAGGGTTCCATCGAAAAGGAGGAAGACATTGTAACCGCTGTAAAGGGGGACATCGCCAAACTCCTCGCCACGTCAATCCAAGGTGAGACCGACGGCCTCAAACGCGCAAAGCAGGCCGCCGAAGCCGCACTCGCGGATTACAAGGCAAAACACCCCGAAGGTGGGGGACGCGAGGATGACCCGGAGCTCACGCAGCTCAAGGCCGACCTCGCTTCGCAGAAGTCCGCCTTCGAGGAGTTGAAGGCCAATTACGAACGCCAAGTCAAGCAGAGTGGTTATGCTGCGCTGCGTGCCGCGGTGAAAGGAAAGGCCGACGAACTCAAGGTGTCCAACGTGCCGATATGGGACGACGTTGTGGCCGCTGTCGCAGTTGACGACAACACGACCGCAGACGCACTCCTGACTTCGGTGAAGACCGCTTACGAGGCCAAGTTGAAGGCTTATGTCGGTGATGGCGCGGCTCCTTATCGTGGAGACGGTTCGCCGAAGCCGGCGGAGATAACTACGGAAGACAGGGCCAAGAAAGCGAAAGAGGATGCTGACAGGGTTCGTAAGAGTTGACAAACTTAACATCAATTCATTATGTACGAACATTTTAACAACGCTTATTCGCGCCGTTCGGAATCTTTCGGCGGAGCGAATCCGTTTCTTTGTCATCCGGACGAGGTGAAGTACCGTCAGTACGGTGCTCTCGTATCCGACGCTCTGGAGGATAAGGAACTTGTGCACGCGGGTACTCCTTTCGAGGTGGACCTTAAGGCACACACCGCCAAGTTTATGAAACTCTGGGAGGTGATTAAGGCGGAAGCGAGCGGTTCCAACACCGTCATCACGCTTGCCGCCCATTGGCTTGCGCCTGCGCTTGCCGCGACTGACGTGATTATGGTCGTTCCGGCTTCCATCAGCGGTACGGGCAAGGCTCTTGCCGCAGGAACCGTCACCGACAATGGAGACGGGACTGTATCCGTAACTGTCGTGACCGCGAATTTCGATGCGGTGAAGGCCGGGGACTTCATCTCCATTGCAGCCGAAGCTGGGTCGGGCAAGTCGCTCGCCGTGAAGGGCAACGCCGTTCTCGCCCGTGACCTGTACGCAGGCAACGCGCAGAATTTCGTGGACATCCCTCGTGGAGAGCTGTATTGCTACGTCAATACCTGCAACGGTATTCCGTCCGCAGTCATTGCCGCAGCAAGGGAAATCGGTCTCATAATCGAGCCGGAGTATTTCGCAGAGAACGCTTAAAGAAGGAGGATTGAATTATGGCAAAGAATTTCATTTCAGGTCTTTATTCGACCGAATTTTACAAGCTTCTCCAGCCGGGTCTTCTGGCTCGCGGCTACGCCTCTCTTGAGGACTGGATTGCCGAGCAGCCGAACTACTGGTTTGACGAGGAGATTTGGAAGAGTCTCTACACTCTTGCTCCGTTCGAGAACCCTGCCCGCACCTTCGACCAGAAGATAGGCGAGCGCAGCGTCCCGATTATGGCCACTTACCTCACTGACGAGGCCGAAGGGCCGCTGCTCCCTACTGCCGGCGGTTCTTTGAAGACCGGCGAAATCCCTCGTATGGGTCGCGGTGTCGCGTTTGACATCGACTCTTATGAGAAGATGCAGATTCTCGCCCGTCAGGGTGTGAACGTGACCGACAAGTTCTACGACCAGTTCCTGAAGGATACTATGAATCTCATTCAGAGTATCCACAGTCAGCGGTCTTTCACCGGTTTGCAGGTGGAGTCAAAGGGCTCCTACGTCACCACCAAGGCCAACAGCAACGGCGGCATCGTCGGCTTCGAGATTAACCTGAACCCTATTGCGGATAACCGCAAGAAGTGTGGCGGTTTCTGGCTTGGCGAGTACAAGCACGGTGCGAAGAAGGCGTGGAGTGCCTCTGACGCGAAGCCTATCGGCGACCTTGAGGATATGTACAACTACGGATGGAGGCAGCGCATCATATCCCGTGACCCGTCCGCATCCGTGTTCCGTATCAGCGCGACCAATTGGGAGGTGCTCAAGGCTCACGCCGACACCAAGTCCCGCGTGGCGTTCTGGAAGTTCGGTCCTACCACCGGTTCCATTGATGCGTATGTCGTGACCGACGAAGACCTCAACAACTATCTCGGCTCTCTCAATCTTCCTAAGGTGGAAGTTGTGTCCTACTACGGATACGGCACTCTCCTTAATCCGAAGACCAAGACCTTCGAGACCGTTGAGACCGAGGCTTTCGATGCGAACACCGTGGTGCTGCGTCCTGCCGGAAACTTCGGAGAGATTCAGTGGAAGCGTGCGAACAACATCCTCGCCACTTCGGATTCTCCGATAATGTACACCGAGGGCGGTTCTATGGCGATTTGCGAGGACAGGGGCAAGAAGGGTCTGACCTTCCAGATTGAATCCATCTGCGTGCCTGTACCTAAGGCCATTCAGACTGTCCTCTACCTGTCCACCGATCAGGCGGCATCCTAAACTGACCGGACTGCGCTATGGCCAAGTTGGTGAAAGATTTTTTGAGAGACCTCACTGCGTTCGACATCACTGACGGCGCAATCGAGAATGTCTGCATCGATGCGGGCGTTTCCGATTACGACAACGCCGTTTGGGATGACCTCTCCGAGAAGCAAAGGGATTTATGCAAGGCGTACACCTATCTCTGGTGCGCTTCCACTCCGTCGGTGACGGGTTCCGTCGAGGACTCGGACGGAGGGTGGACGCATAGGGAGGGCGGCAAGCAGAGTTCCGCTTACGACAAGAGGCTGATGCGCCAGATGGGTCTCGACCTTCTTGCCAAGTACGGCCTTAACGCGGCGAAGTCAACGATTCATTTTGCGGTCGGGGGAATGAGAGTATTCCCTCGCCGCAAGTAACAAGCTCTTTGAAATGGCTTACAATCCCCGTTTCCCTTACACGCTGAAAGTCCTGCGGCCCGATTTGGACGAGAACGGCGACCCCATCTTTGATGAGAATGCCAATCCGTCTTATCATACCGTGACTTTCGCGGTTGCGGAATACATCGGTCAGCTTCCGAAGCGGGATAAGGATGGTGTTCCTTGTACGGAGGAACTCAATTCTATCCCTTTCGGGTATCGCCGGCAGAATGCCACGGTATCCATAAAAGGAGACGTGGTTACGGTCGGGATGATGCTCGCCTGCCCTTTGGTAATCGGAGAAATCCGCACCAACGACTTGCTCGAACTGACCGATGATGACCGCACGTTTCGGGCGGAGGTTGTAAGAAAAGTGAACACCAATTTCGGAACGAATATCTGGTATAACGAAGTCAAGCAGTGACGGGGCAGAGCAAGATAGGGAAATGGCTTGAGTATGTCCACAAGCGGGTGCGGGAGGCCGGTAATGCGGCTCTCTGCGACCAGCTTCAACACACGCTCGACCAGTCCGTCAATCTGCACGCGCAGCTTGAAGGCGGGTATCACCGGCACCACACCCTCGAATCCGACACTCACGGATGGGCCGTTGCGGAAGGGCAGACTATTGTAGGTTCCGGCGCAAGCCACCTTACTATGCCAAACGAATACGGCTCTGCCGAGGAGAGCGCGAGGAGAGAGGCGGTGAACGGCAATCCCGGTCAGAAGGGCGTTTTCGCTGCGATAATGGTTTATCCTTTCGAGGGTAAGTCAGAGCGTCCGGACGATGGCGACCTTCCGCCGACGAACGAAGCCCCTCACGACAGTGTGCGGTTCGAGGAGAAGATTCAGGACATCCTGAAAGAGTCCGCGGCGCAGGGAGTACCGGAGTTCCTCCGAAAGAACAAACCGTCAGCGAAGAAATGAACGATTTTGACATTACCGACATAGAGAATGTCCTGAAAGGCGTCGTGCGCAGTGCAGGGGTATCCCAAACCGTGTACACGAACCGTCCGAAGGTCACGACCTCCGCAAAAGATGATTTTGTGGTCGTGTCGGTGGTGGGAAGGGTCGATGACGTTTCCGCTTACGGACAATGCAAGGTGTTCATATACCTTTTCGCCCGCGATGTCCAAGCGGTCAAGAACGGGGCGAAGTTGAGCAAGATGTATCAAGCGCTGCGGGCCGGGCTTCCCGGCTTCGAGGGCAGGTATGAGTTCGACCGCCGTCCTTCCGTGCTTGGAGATTCTCCGGACGATTACGGATACCACGCGAGAGTTGTTGAATTGTATGTGACAATCAAAACTAATTAAAAACGAATACTATGGCTACACTTACTGAAGCAATGAAGCAGGATTTACATATCGGTAATTCCCAGCTCGCTATTCTTGCCTACACTCCGGGGGATTCTTATGTGACCCCTACGGACTTCTCCGAAGCCGATGTTCTGTACACTCTTGAGGGTACGCTGAACTTCGACGAAGGCTCTCCTTCCACTAATCCTATCCGTCTCGACCAGAAGCACGAAATCATCGACAATGAGTTCGCCGAGGATCAGGAGTACACGATGACCGGAGATATTCCGTCTATCAATCTCGCTCTGATGTCCTACTTCTTCGAGGAGGGTTCCGCCGTTACCGGCGTGAAGTCCCCTGACGGTGACTTCACCTATGCCGGTAAGAGCTACGGCGCGGCCAAGACGAGGGAGGTTGTTGTTCTCGCTGTTTCGCAGAGCAAGCAGACCGCAATTATCCTGAACCGTGTCAAGATGCGTCTCACCCGTCCGAAGGGAAGCGACAACACTTCTCCGAAGGTGATGAGCATTACCGGAGTTTGCATTGCGGATGCCAACGGAATGGTTGTTACGCCTCTGCCTACCGCAACTGCCGTTACTGGAAGCTAACAGGTGAGAATCTAACTCTGAGGGGCGGGTGTCGAAAGTCGCCCGCCCTTTCTTAAAAAGATTTATCAATGGAAGAAAAACAACCCTCTCTCGCGGCGAGGCAGGCGGTGATGTCGATAATGAACGACATCCCGACCGAGATAACCATTCCCGGAACAAAACATAAGGTAAAGTTGAGTTTCCTCCGTGACTGCACGGTGGATAAGGTGACTCGGCTTCTTCTCGAAAGGGAGGAGATTGAGGAGACCGCCGAGGACGCGGACAATCTGATGCGCTCCGCCGCGAAGCATCCTTATCTGAACTTGAAGATAGCCGTGTGCTATGTCCTCAACGATTATTGGAAACTGCGTCTGTGGTTCCCGATAGTCTGGCGATGGTGGGCTTATGTGTGGCGGCTCAACGAGGCGCAGGTGGCAGCAGTATTGGACTGCGTAAAAAAAAAGACCTCGGATTTCTTGCTCTGGTATTCGATGAATACTCAATCAGCGAGGGCTATAAGAGCAGACCTCAAGACGGCGGTGACTCGAAGCCAATCCCTTCCTACACCGAAATAGGGCGCAGGGCGGCTTTCGTGAAGGATTTTCCGCAGTACGGTTTGTCTCGGAGGTTCTTCTTCGGATTGGTTGCGGTTCCCGAATGGGATTCATACGCGGTACTGTCCCGCGCAAAAAAGCAGATTATGCAGAGCGACCTGCCTCACACGCTCTACAACTACAAGGCGAAGGATGGGGACAAGTCTTACGACCCTAACGACAGAGCCTTTGAATTGCAGAGGCTTGCCAACGAGAAGGCGGATGCCCGGCGCAAGGCCCGTCAGAAGAAGGATGGGTACACGGTTGATGAGGTGTTCCGGGGCGAGGCCGATTGAGTTTGAAAATCATTTGACACTACGATACGATGGCTGACATAGACGAGCTGAAATTCAGTATTATCCTCGATGACGACAAGTTCAAGAAGAAGATGGAGGAGGTCAACACCGCGGCGGGCAAGTTCGAGCAGTCCGTCAAGGCGGCGTTGGCCGTGACCAATCTTTTGAATGAGGTACAGGGCAAAAGTGCGAAGAACGCGGAGCAACAGGCGAAAGGTGCGGAGAAAGCAGCGCAGTCTGCCGAAAAGCAAGCACAGGCAATCAAGCAGACGGCTGCCGCGGCGGGAGAGTTGGAGCAGGTAATAGAGAAGCTAAATGAAGCATATTCGCGTCAGGAAAGCGCCAAGAAACGAATTCAAGAGCTCGAAGCGAGGGGAGCGGAGCTGCGCCATAAATTTAACGAAAACCTCAGGGCTTATGACAAAGCAGATTCCAGTGCTGCTATTCCTTCTCTTAGAAGCATAACGGGTTTTGTCAGTGTGAATGATATTGACTTTATGTCGAGGTTTTTTGATGTGGTTCAGGCGCTCCAAGAAACCTCTCCGCAGAATAACGGAGCTGGATCTCAGGCTTGGACAACGATTGGTAAGGAAACGGAAGCCATCGTTGACAAGTTGGCGGAAAAGTGGAAAATGGCTCGTTCCGAGGCGGAAAAATATATCCGCACCTTTCAAGAAGCGTGCAATGC
>CAVEDD010000077.1:0-3458 GCA_963614515.1 Treponemataceae bacterium
TACGGATGGACGGCGTGATGATTTTTGCCGGCAGACCGCCGGGAAAACGGCTGCAACCCCGACAAAATAATTTTGCAGAAACGGGAAAGTGCCATTAACTTTGCAGATTGTCACGGCTTGAAGAATGCCGTTTCAGGTGTGACGCGGCGCGTTCGTATGTTCCGCAGTGAACCGTGGCTGCGGGAACATGTCTGAATGGACATGTCTTAACGGATATGCCCGAATGAATATGTTTGAATATGTCTATGTGAATATGGAAAACGAAGAAAAGAGAACTTTGACGTATAATACTGAAAAAGAGAGGCTTGTGAAGCCGGAATATGGCCGGTCGATTCTTGAGATGGTGAAGAGCCTCAAGAAAATCGAGGACAGGGAGAAGAGGTCGGAGCAGGCGAAGGCTGTCATCCGGGCGATGGAACTCATCAACTACGACGTGCACAAACAGGAGAACTTCGACCACAAGCTCTGGGACGACCTGTTCATCATCGCGGGCTATGACCTTGACATCGACGCCCCCTACCCGATGCCGGCTCCGGAACAGGCTCTCGCACGGCCGGAAGTGCCTTCCGTGCTGAAGAAACCCATACGCGCGTCGCAGTACGGACGCAACATCGAGAGCATGATCGACCTCGTGGCGGGGATGGAGGACGGTGAGGTCAAGACCGCCGTAATCCGTTCGCTGGCGATTTACATGAGGACTCAGTATCTCATATGGAACAAGGACAGCGTGGCTGACGAAACCATATTCCAGGACATCGAGAAACTCTCCGGCTACAGAATCCATGTTCCCGAGGGCATACAACTCGGGCGAGTCGGTTCGGATTCCAACTACCTCCGTCCGGGTCAGGGTCCGAAGCGGCAGAACGGAAGTCAGCGGAAGAACAATAACAACAAGAAGAAGTTCAGGTAAGCTTCTCAGAATCGGGGGATTATGGCTCAGAAACAGCAGGAAAACAGGAAAAGAAAGTTCAGTTTCGGAAGATTCATTTCGTTTTTCAGGAATATGGATCCGCAGACAAGGACTGTCCTTGCGCGTGTCGTGTCCCTTGTCATCGGCATATTCGCCCTTTTCACGCTGATATGCTGCATCTCCTATCTTTTCACTTGGAAAAGCGACTACAGCATAAATTCGTGGGATGATGTCTCGACGCTCCCGGCAAATTCCGGCTCCAGACTCGGTCTCAGGTGGTCGCGTTTCCTGGTCGGAGGATGTTTCGGCCTGTCGGCATTCTGCGTGGTGGCTCTGCTCTCGCTGCTGTCCGTCAGGATGTTCCGTCGGACGGACCGGGGTTCGGGAACCCTCCGCCAGTCCGTGCTTCTGATAACGGCCGCTCCGCTGTTTTCATTTGTGCTGTCATATGTTTCAGGACTGTTCTGCGCCGACACTTTCTTCGGCGGCGGACTGGGCGGATTCGCCGGAGCCGAATTCGTGCGACTTTGTCAGAGCCTTGTCGGAAAGGTGGGGACCGGGCTTCTGCTGCTCCTGCTCGTGATTGTCTGGCTGCTCTTTGCCAGCGGGAAGTTCGCGCAGTGGTTCGCCAAGGTCGGAACCGGACGGAAGCGCAAACCTTCAGAGAATGCGGAATGTCCTGGGAATGACAATGCCGCCGATGCCGCCTCGCGGCCTGTGACGGGCGATGAACCCGGGGAATATGGGGCGGGAGAAGATTCTGAAGCGGCTCCCGGGCCGGATGGGCATGGGGATGCGGACGATTCTTCCGGCGGCGTGAACCCGGAACCGCCAGAGGGCGTGAACTCTGAATCGTCGTACGAGGGCGTGAGCCCGAACCGTCCCGAAGGAAAGCCGGGTGATGCCGTGGCTCCGGAGCATAATGACACGATAGAGCCGGGAAAGGAGTTCTCCACCGAGGTCACGGAAGAACTTCCCCGCATCGACAACCGGATGGAGCTTGACCGCTACCGTTTCCCGTCGCTGGACCTTCTGGATGACTATGCAGACAAGCAGAACATCGTCACCGTGGAGGAACAGCAGGACTTCATAAACCGCATACGCACGACTCTGCTCAACTTCAGGATAAAGGTGGACAACATCACGGCAAAGGCGGGCCCGACCGTGACCCTCTACAAGGTCTATCCCGCTCCGGGCGTGAAGCTCGCCTCAATCAGAACCGTGGAGAACGACATCGGAATCTCCCTCGGAGCGAAAGGCGTGCGCGTCGTGAAACTTGATGATGCCGTCGGAATCGAGGTTGCGAACCGCAAGCCGTCCGTCGTGCCGCTGAAGGCGATGCTCAACGACGAGGCTTTCCGCGAAACCAAGGCGGAGCTTCCCGTCGCAATAGGCTGCACCATCACGCGGAATGTCAAGGTCTTCGATCTCACTCAGGCTCCGCATCTTCTGGTCGCCGGAGCCACGCAGCAGGGAAAGTCCGTGGGACTCAACGTGATAGTCTCTTCGCTGCTTTATGCCAAGCATCCGTCTGAACTGAAATTCGTGTTCGTCGACCCGAAGATGGTCGAGTTCACGGCCTACAAGCGGCTTCTCAAGCACTATCTCGCCGTCCTGCCTACTGCGGCCTCGGAGGAAGAGGAGGCGGAGAACGCCATCATAAAGAAAGCAAGGGATGCGGCCGATGTGCTTAATTCGCTCTGTGTCGAGATGGACGAGCGCTACGCCCTGCTCGGCCTTGCCGGAGTGAACAAGCTCAAGGACTACAACGAGAAATACAAGGACCGCAAGCTTCTCCCGACGGACGGGCACAAGTATCTGCCATATCTTGTGGTGGTCATCGACGAGTTCGCCGACCTCACCATGTCTTCCGGTTTCGGCTCCGAAGGCAAGGCGCTCTCCCGGGGGATTTCGACCGCCATCATCCGTCTCGCGCAGAAAGGACGCGCAGCCGGAATACACCTCATCATCGCGACGCAGCGTCCGTCCGTGTCCGTCATCACCGGTGACATCAAGACCAACTTCCCGATGCGAATCGCCTTCAGAACGGTTTCACGCGTGGATTCGCAGACCATCCTCGATTCTCCGGGAGCCGAGAGCCTCATCGGAAGGGGGGATATGCTCTTCTATGCCGGGGTGGAGATGGAGCGAGTCCAGTGCGCGCTCGTCGAGACCAGAGAGATTGACCGCATCACGAAGTTCATCGAGTCCCAGAACGGCTACAAGGAGTGCTACACGACTCCGTACTATCTGCCTGTGCCGCCTCAGGAGGACGGCTCTTCTTCCGGCGGCCCGATTGACATCTCGAACATCGACGCTCTCTTCGGGGATGCCGCGCGTATGGTCGTGAACACGAGGAAAGGCTCTACTTCCGACCTTCAGCGCCGTCTCGGAGTGGGATATGCCCGTGCGGGCAAGATTATGGACCAGCTTGAGGCTGCGGGGATTGTCGGCCCTCAGGAGGGTTCCAAGCCGAGGCAGGTGCTTGTCGATGATTATGAGGAGCTTGAATCGATCATCACATCGTTCACCACTCAGTGACGGGGCG
>CAVEDD010000077.1:3589-7083 GCA_963614515.1 Treponemataceae bacterium
TTTGTACGGATTATATTGCTTATAGGTCTGATGCTTGGTGGAGGGGCCGCCGGTGTCGGTTCTGCACAGGAACGGCTGTCCTCCGTGTCGGAGGTGCTTGCATCCCTGCCTTCGGACTGCTGCGTCTGCGCGGATTATGACCTGACCGTGTCGGCTCCGAAGAATGCGGTGATAAGCTATGCCGGAAAAATCCGGTGGCAGAACGGGGCGTTCAGGATTGAGGGCGACGGATATGGGATATGGTGCGACGGAGTTCATCTCTGGACAGTCGATTATGTCGCGAAGGAAATCGTCCGTGAGGCGGCTGCGCCGTTGGACGAGCTGATTCCCGCCGCTTCGGGCAAATCCGACGGAGAGGAAATCGAAGTCAGAACCTCTCCCGACGGCAGGAAAATCAAGGAGATATCCCTGACTATAAAAAACGGGACATCGGTCTCAATTTCCGTCCCGTCAATGACTTTCATCGAATCAGAACCCTCCGGCGCTTTCTCTTACGACGAAAAATCCGCCCCCGAAGGCTTCGTGCTTACAGCCCTTGACTGACAAGTTGTTTTTCAAAAACACATCACTGCACTGCAACAGGGGATTTATTCCCAAGACTTCCAGACACGCATCTGACCCTGGTCGTCATAGATGAGAACCGCCTCCAGATGGGGGTTCGCGAGAATGAACTCCTGTGCCTTCTCCAGTCCGACGACCATGCAGAAGGTCGCGAAGGCGTCCGCGTCCGCGGAGTTGCGGCTCGATGACGGGTCTGAAGATATGACCGTGGCGCTCAGCAGGTTGTGCGTTACCGGAAGGCCGGTGTGCGGGTCAATCGTGTGGGCGTATTTGCGCCCGTCCCTGATGTAGAACTTGCGGTAGTTCCCCGATGTCACGATGCCGCAGGCCGTCTCCGGCAGCTGGAAGGTGCACTGAATAGACGCTCCGGGTTCATAATTCCCGTCAACCGGGCTGTCTATCCCGATGGTCCAGTTCTTCCCCTTCGGATTCAGCCCCTGTCCGTACATCTCGCCGCCGATGTCAACGAGCATGTTCTTCACTCCGATGCCTTTGAGCCAGTCCGCCACGAGGTCGCTGCTGTACCCCTGGGCTATCGCGTTGAAATTCACCTTGCTGCGGCTTTTGCACAGAGCCTTGGCCGAGGCGATGAGTTCGGGGGAGGGCAGGGAGTCGCGTGTGAATCCGAATCCCCAGATGTCGAAGAGCGGGGCCGCCCAGACATCCACTGCGCCGCCGGTTATGTCATAGTACTTTTCTCCGAGTGCCCACATCTCCTCGAAAATTCCGTCTTTTGCGACATCCTCCCCGGCGTTGAAACGGCTCAGCAGCGACGATTTGTTATAGCCCGAAACTGAATTGTCTATCGCTGAAAGTATTGAATCGATTCTCTCCTTTACATATTCAGGGGTCTTTCCCGTCCCGCCGAGGTCGGCCTTCACGCAGTAGGTCCCTCCCTGGGCGTATCCGGTGATTTGGACATATCCGTAGCGGTCGGCACAGGAATTGAGAGTCAGGGCGAGGCCTGCGGCGAAAAGGGCTGTGAATATGGCGCGTCTGTTCATATTTCTCCGTTTTTTCTGCGGCAAATTTAGCAATCCTCGGTGACAACTCGGGGAATTTCGGAAAAAATTCGCATCTTTGCAGGTTGCATAACGAAACAGAATCATAACATTGAATACAAGATGAGGCGGATAATCTTTGGCACATCACAGTTACACAAATGCGGAATAATGATTTTTGCCGTCGCGGCTTTCGCGTTCGCGACATCCTGCGACAAGGACAGCGACAGCACGACTCTGCCGTCGCTTGACGGGACGCTGAAATTCAAGGATATTCCGTCGTTTGTCGAGCCTCAGCAGGAGGTTACGTTCACTCTCAACGGGGTGACGCATCCGGACGGGGGCACGGTGGGCTATTCCATAACCGTGACGGAAGGCTCGACCACCGTCAGGGACACTCTTGAGGACGGAGTGATGAGCCTCGTCTACAAATTCTGCGACAGGAAATATTTCGATGCCGACACTTTGAGGTCTGTTACGGTGAGCGGTTCGGCGTTCGCAGACGGCTACTATTCATCGTCTACAGGTTCAGTCACAGTCACCATCGTGAGGGGAGGAATGACGGGAGGTTCGATTAACGGTCTGGTAAAACTTCCGGATGACGAGACTTTCACTTCGGAAGGCATCAGCTACTGCGCCCGCAAGGTCGGAGATGCGACGTGGCTCAGACGCAATGCGGTCTGCGCGGACAAGGGTACGGCCTATATGGATTCGCCGGCGATGCTGGACGTGTTCGGCAGCTATGTGAACTGGGAGGATGCCAAGACGGCCTGCCCGGAGGGCTACAGGCTTCCGTCCGAGGCCGATTGGGTGGCTCTCGGCAAGGCTCTCGGCGCGGAGGATGCGGAGGCGTACAGGGACATCGCCGGCATTGCCGGTAAAATGATGGTGAATGCCACGTTCAACTACGACGAGACAACGCTCTGGACTTATTGGCCGCAGGTGAAAATCAACGACGAATCCGGACTTTCCGTGCTCCCGGCAGGCTATGCCAATCTCGGGGGGAAGAGCGGCCAATTCTATGGGGTGAAGGAATATGCGGCGTTCTGGACGGCCGACGAGGCGGATGAAAATGAGGCGTATTACCGCTATCTCAATGAAAAAGAACCGGATCTGAAAATCGGAAAGGCAGACAAGACTTTCTTCGGCGCCACGGTCCGCTGCGTCAAGGAATAGAGGCGGGAATCATCTCTCGGAAATCATACCTCATATCGCGGCAATGATTTCAAGGCTGCCGCGCAGCGCGTCCGCGAGCAGTTCCGTGACCTGTGCCGCGACGGGCGGGCAGATGCCGAGCGCGTGGAGGAGGCTCGTGAAGAGCGCCGCCGGGATGAGCAGCCCCGTCAGCGGAAGCGAAATCAGGTTTGTCAGAATGAAATACATCGGGAAAGTCCCGAAGCGCAGCCATGCGAGCGGTCCTGTCGTGACCTGACAGGCTGTCGAGACCGCCGCGCTGTTCCAGACCCATCGGAGCGGAGACCGCCGCGGCCCTCCGGAAGGCCAGAAATCGCGGAGGATCGGGTAGATGTAGGCTATGCCGACGATGGCGAGATAGGATAGCTGGAAGCTGACCGAGCGCACGGCTTCGGCGTCGATGCAGACCTGAAGCACGAAAGCCCCGCAGAGAGTGTCCCGGAGGCCGGCCGTGCGTCCGAGGATTACGGAAAGTTCCCTCAGAAGGATGAAGAGGAAGGCACGGCTGATTGACGGCCCTGCCCCGACCATCAGACAATAGGCCCCCGTGGCTGCGATTGTCAGCGCCGAGCGGGCTTTCACGGCTGCCGGCGAATTGCCGAGGATAATGAAGCACTTTGTCACAATTCCGTAGATTATTCCGAGATGCAGTCCGGAGAGTGCGAGTATGTGCGCCGCCCCGCTGTCCCTGAAGGCGCGTCCGGTTTCTGGAGACAGATTCGAGCGGTCTCCCGTGAG
>CAVEDD010000077.1:7645-9894 GCA_963614515.1 Treponemataceae bacterium
AAAGACAAATCAAAAATAACTCATATGATTATTTTAGTGCTCAATTGCGGCAGCTCTTCTCTGAAATATCAGCTGCTGGACATGAAAAACGACGATGTTTACGACCTTCTCGCGAAGGGACTCGTCGAGCGTATCGGCCTTGAGGTCGGGTGTCTCAAGCATCAGGCCGCCGGAAAGGAGAAAATCGTGCGCGAAATGCCCATCAAGGACCATACGGTCGGCATCAAGGCCGTGCTCGACGCCCTGTTGGACAGGGAATCCGGCTGTCTCGGTTCTCTCAATGACATCGAGGCCGTGGGACACCGCGTGGTGCACGGCGGCGAAGAGTTCTTCTGCAGTGCGCTCGTGACTGACAAGGTCATCTCCCAAATCCGCAACTGCTGCGAGATTGCGCCGCTCCACAATCCTGCCAACCTTCTCGGAATCGACGCCGTCAGGGAGGCTCTTCCGTCAGTGCCGCAGGTCGCCGTCTTCGACACCGCTTTCCATCAGACTATGCCGGACTATGCGTATATGTACGCGCTTCCTTATGAATATTACGAGAAATACCGCATCCGCCGCTACGGATTCCACGGCACGAGCCATAAATATGTGAGCGCGAAGGGGGCCGCTTTCGCCGGGCTTGACCTCGGAGACAGCCGCATCATCACCTGCCACCTCGGCAACGGAAGTTCCGTGACAGCAGTCCAGAACGGCAAGTCAATTGACACCTCGATGGGATTCACGCCGCTTGAGGGCATGATTATGGGTACGCGCTGCGGAAACATAGACCCGGACATCGTCACCTACCTTATGGACAAGGAAGGCTTCACGCCGGCTCAGATGAGCACCGTGCTCAACAAGAAATCCGGCTTTCAGGGGCTTTCGGGCATATCTTCCGACGCGCGTGACCTCAATGACGCGGCAAACGCCGGCGACCGCAGGGCGAAGCTCACGCTGAAGAAGCTCACCTACGACATCACGAAGCTCATCGGCGCCTACACGGCCGTGATGAACGGTGTCGACCTAATCGTCTTCACAGGCGGAATCGGCGAGAACAATGCCCGTCTGCGCCGCCGCGTGTGCGAGAACCTGACCTATCTCGGTCTCAAGTTCGACTATGACGCGAACGCCGGGGAGAAGGCTGACGAGATGCTGATTTCGCTGCCCGACTCCAATGTCAAGGTCGCCGTCATCGCCACGAACGAGGAGCTGATGATTGCGCGGGATACAATGAATATCGTGCTTGCGCAGGAGTAAAAAGCATATGGCTTCGTTTTATTTGTTTTATATAAAAATACATATATCAAATGTTTACGAAATTTGAAGACATTTTCGCCTGCCTTGCGTCACGCGGAGCGAAAAAGAGAATGATTGTGGCGTGGGGAGTCGACGGGCACACGATTGCCGCCGCTTCAAAGGCTGTGGACCTCGGACTCATCGAGGCTACTCTCGTCGGTGACGAGGCTCTCATCAAGGCTGTCTGCGAGAAGGACGGGATTGACATCAGAAAGTTCACGATCGAGCACAATCCTGTCGAGGCCAAGGCCATCGCACAGGCCGTCGCGATGATAAACGAGGGCAGGGGAGACTTCCTTATGAAGGGCCTCTGCTCCACCGACAAGTACCTCCGCGCCATCCTGAACAAGGAGACCGGCATACTTCCTCCGAAGGCGGTGCTCAGCCACGTGGCCGTGCTCGAAAATCCGAACTATCACAAGCTCATATTCCTCAGCGACATGGCGGTGATCCCGGCTCCGGACCTCAAGCAGAAGAAGGCCGAGCTGAACTACCTCGTGAACGCGGCTCACTCCATGGGCATCGAGACTCCGAAGGTGGCAATCATCGCCGCGACCGAGCAGATGCTCGAAGGTATGCCGGCCTGCGTCGAGGCTGCGGTGCTCGCGAAGAAAGTTGAACGCGGGGAAATCAGGGGCTGCGTCGCCGACGGCCCGCTTGCACTTGACGTGGCGATTGATATGGAATCCGTTCAGATTAAGGGGCTCAAGAGTCCGGTCGCCGGTGACGCCGACTGCCTCCTCTTCCCGAACATCGAGTCCGCCAATGTGTTCTACAAGACCAACTCGAAGCTTGCCGTCGGCGTGAAACAGGCCGGAATGGCGGTCGGAGCGAAGGTTCCGTGCGTACTCTCAAGCCGAGGCGACAGCATAGACACGAAGCTCAACAGCATTGCGATTGCGGCAATGGCCTGCAAGTAAGTAATCCTTAAAAAATAACTTGGTAATCTTTGTGTGTCTTTTTGGTCTATA
>CAVEDD010000078.1:0-9859 GCA_963614515.1 Treponemataceae bacterium
CACTATTTTCCTCAGACCTCCCGAACACGGACTCTGACATTCTGATTTTCATTTAATTCCTGCGCCCGATCATACATCCTGACATACAGCTCCGACGCTTTCTCAAGTTCGCTCAGGCGGACATTTTCGTCCGTCGTGTGCGCGAGCAGAATGGAACCCGGTCCGCAGAGGCAGCGGTGCGCGAAGCCGTCCAGCTGGGGCGCGTCGCTTCCGAAGGCCGCCGTCGTTGTCTCGAAGCCGTCGAATACGGTGTAGTTCATCGGAGTGTCGCCTCCGAATGCCTTGACGCTCACCCCGTTGCGTCCGTCGAAAGCCGACATCACACTACAGACCAGAGCGTCGGAGGCGAAGGTCGTGCGGAAATATACCCTAAAACTCAGTTTCGGGCTGAGTATGTTCTGCGGATTCGCGCTCGAGAGTTTCCCGATGTTCCACGTGGTCTTCCCGAGCAGCCCGTCTTCCGGAAATTCAGTCCCGCGAAGCTCATTCACCATATCCACGAACATATCCACGGCAGACACCCCGTGCTGAGGATATCCGGAATGGCAGCCCTCCCCCGTCAGCGTCACCTCGAATGATTTGGTACCCTTGCAGGCGGAGACCATCCTGTTGCCGGTCGGTTCTCCGACAATCACATAATCGGCCTGCCATCCGGTTTTTCTGAACGACTTCGCCCCGAAAGAGCCGGTTTCCTCACCGGAAAGCAGCAAAAGCGCAAAATCGGAGCATCCCCGGCGTTCGAGTTCAAGACAGGCGTTGTACATCGCGATGATCTGCCCCTTGGCGTCGCAGGCCCCGCGGCTCCGGACAATCACGTCTTCCCCCTTTCCGGAAGATGGACTCACATCCACCGACGGCGGGAAATATGGCGGGACCGTGTCCATATGGGTGCAGAACACGATTCTGGGGTTTCCCCACGAGAACAGCAGGTTCTCAGTCCCGTCACCCTCGGGATTCTCTTCCGTCACGCCCACGGGAAAGCGGTCGAGCCTGTTCTTCCCCGTCAGGAAACGGGTCGCGAGAAAGTCGGACAGCCTCCTCTCTCGCGAAGAGGACGAGTCTATCGACAATATTTCCAGAAACAAATCGAGATTTTCCATATTTCCGTAATATATATACGCGCATACGCATATTCGTGCGAAGTTAATAAAAATCGGGGAAAGAGCGTGTGAAAAGGAATATGCCGTTGCGTAAATTCTTTATTTTGTATAAATTCGCGGTTTCGTAAAAACAGAAACATATATGGCAAAGGTTATTTTGACAGGCGACCGTCCTACCGGAAAACTTCACATCGGGCACTATGTCGGGTCACTGCGCAGAAGAGTGGAACTCCAGAACAAGGGGGGATATGACGACATGTTCGTGTTCATCGCTGACGCGCAGGCGCTTACGGACAACGCCGACAATCCCGAAAAGGTGCGTCAGAACATCATAGAAGTGGCTCTGGACTATCTTTCAGTGGGTCTCGACCCGTCAAAGGTGACCATTTTCATCCAGTCACTCATACCGGAACTGTGCGAGCTGACGTTCTACTATATGAATCTCGTCACCATAGCCCGCCTCCAGCGCAACCCGACGGTGAAGAGCGAAATCGAGATGAGGAAGTTCGAGGGGGAGAGCATTCCGGCCGGCTTCTTCACCTACCCTGTGAGCCAGACCGCCGACATCACGGCGTTCAAGGCCACAATCATCCCCGCCGGCGAAGACCAGGAGCCGATGATTGAACAGGCCAGGGAGATTGTCCGCAAGTTCAACGGGACTTACGGCTGCGATGTGCTCGTGGAGCCTGAAATCCTGCTTCCTGACAACGCCGCCTGCCTGCGCCTTCCCGGCACGGACGGAAAGGCCAAGATGAGCAAGTCCCTCGGCAACTGCATCTATCTTTCGGATTCGGCCGACGAGGTCTGGAGGAAGGTTAAGGGGATGTTCACCGACCCTGACCACCTCAAGGTCACCGACCCGGGCAAGGTGGAGGGCAACCCGGTGTTCACCTATCTCGACGCGTTCTGCCGCCCGGAGCATTTCGGGCGCTATCTTCCGGAATATGAGAGCCTTGACGCGCTCAAGGACCACTACCGCCGCGGAGGACTCGGGGACATGAAGGTCAAGAAGTTCCTCGGAGCGGTTCTCGAAGAGGAGCTTGCCCCGATCCGCGCACGCCGCGCCGAGCTAGAGAAGGACATCCCGGCGATTTACGAAATTCTGCGCAAGGGCACTGAGAAAGCCCGCGCAGTCGCCGCGCAGACTCTCCACGAGGTGCGCGATGCGATGAAAATCAACTACTTCGAGGACTCATCCCTCATTGAGGAACAGGCCCGCCGCTTTGCGGGGAAAGCAGAATAGAACCCGCTTCAAGGCCGAAGCCTCCCTACGCTCCCGTCTCGACTCGAGTTCCTGGAGTTCCCGAAGTTCCGGGAAAGAGCTGCGCTATTCCGCCCGGGAGGACTTGGCGGGGATGGTGAAGGCATCCGCAGGAAGAACGGCTGACTGGTTGAAGCCCGTCATCTTGTACTCGCTGACTGTGCCGTTGAACTCGACGAGCTTCATAGACTGAAGGAGACCGTCGGATTTGCGGTAGCTCAATTCTATGCGGGAATATCCGCGAGGGGATTTCTTGCGTGCGGTGATGGTGACATCGGTCGAGCGGGCGAATTTCTGAACCTGGATGTCGGCGTCGTTCTCGTCTGCGACTTTCTGAGTGTCACCCTTTACACAGTTGATCAGAGTCTCGCTCATACCGCGCATCGGCGCGTTCTTCGTGGTGTCAAAACGGCGCTCTCGGCCGTCCTGGCGGGTGAAGACCGCCGTGCCGTCGATGACGACGAGATTGGTCGAAGGAGCCGAGTAATGGAGCGCGAGACTGCCCGGTTCGGCATAGTAAATCTTGCCGGAACTCTTCTCGGGCGCGCTTTTGCCCGGGACTGTCTTTGTCAGGGAGAAATCAGCCTCAAGACCCTTTACCTGGGCGGAAACGGCGCACGCACACAGAAGGGCGGCGAGAATGGATATTATCTTTTTCATATTGAACAATTTACGATTACCGCGACATAGACCCGAATCATTTATTTCCCCGTCAGCCTTTTCCGGTAGAACGGGATTCGCAGAATCTGACGGAAGAGGAACGGTTCAATCGAATATGACAGAAGGATTGAAGCCGACATTCCGATGATGGAACTGATGCCGATGGACTTGATGGCCGGATGGACGGCAAAGAGAAGCGAACCCGTCACGACGATGAGAATCATCGCGGAAAGGCCGATTGCGGTCTTATGGTAGTTCAGCATCTGAGTGTCTCGGCCGGACGCGGCGGCGAGAAGCCCCTGCATGACGAAGATGCTGTAGTCCACACCGATGCCGAAGATAAACGACGAGATGATGATGTTGATGAGGTTGAACTTCAGCCCGAACAGCCACATTATCCCCTGCACAACATACCAGCTGAGGGTCATCGGAAGAAAGGCGATGAGACTGACCGCAATGTTCCGGAACGACAGGAGAAGGACTATGAAGACGAAAGCCATCGAAATCCAGAGAATCGTATTGAAATCCCCGTGGATTATCTCCACCATATTCCCGGTGTAGAAGAACGGGTCGACCACGAGAGTGCCGTCAACCTTGTCCACGGCCTTGTTCACCGTCATCTTGCTACCCTCGGGCATCAGCGCCGACGTGAAAATCATATAGGTTCCGTCCTCGCTGCGTTCGATGAAATTGGAGGTTATGGATTCCGGGATGGCACCGGATTCGTAGAGGGATTCCGGGGCATAGTCGGCCTCGCAGAGCATCGTGAACGGAGTGAAAAGTTCGAGAGGCAGTCCCTGTTCGAATGCCGCCCGTCCTATCCTGCTCTCCGTGACGTCGAGACGGGTGCGTCCACGGCCCACAGGCTTCTGCCAATAGGCGGTCCACTCGTAGATGCGCTCCTGCTGCTCTTCTTCGGGAATAAGCAGCGCACTGAGGTCGCTGTGATGTTTCACCGTGCCGGAGAGCTGAAGAGAGTCGAGGGCGAGGGACAGCCTGCGGCTGCACATCACCGCCGAATCGACGGTGGAGCCGGTCGCCGCATAGTACTGGGAGGACCAGCCGCCGTTGTTCTCGGCGTTGTAGATGTTCTGGGACTCACGCACCTTCGGACTCATATAGTTGATGTCGCGGAGGTTGCTGTCGAACTCCGGAGCCGGAAGGAAGAGGCAGACCACCGTTATGACTCCTATCGTCCCGAGAATCCACGGGTTGCTGTCAAGAGGCGCCGCGTTGATTCTGTCGAAAAACGCGAACGCCTTCTCCGACCTGCGGTTGCGTCCCGGACGGAAGAACTGCGGAAGAAAGACCAGCGCGAAGAATGTCGTGCCAAGCATCGCGAAAGATGCGAAAAGCCCGAAATCCCTGAGGAGTTCGCTGCTGGTGAACAGCAGTCCGGCGAACGCGCCTATCGTGGTGAGACAGCCGAGAAACACCGGTTTGGATTCGTCACGCAGAACCCTTTCAGGGTCATCGACATATTTGTAGTGCGTCAGCACGTGCAGACAGTAGCTCAACGCCACCCCGAGCACGACTGCGCCTATCCCTATGGCCATCAATGACATACTCCCCTTTATCCAGTACATCAGCGCAAGGGAGAAAAGAGTCCCGTACGCGACCGGAGCAAGAAGAAGCGCCAGCGATGATTTGTTTTTGAAGAAGAATGAAATCAGCAGGATAATCAGAAGCAGGGATATCCCCACGGTCATCACGAGATCCGCCTTTATGCGGCGCGAGTTGTTCGCACTCATCGCCGGAGCACCGTGCATGAACACGTCCACTTCCGGATGTCCGGCCTCAAAACTGTCGATTTCGTCTTCAATCATCTTCACGAAGTCCGCGGACGCCTGCGAATCCATATAATTGAATCCAGGCGCGACGAACGCCATCACGACATTTCCGTCCTTCGTGAAAAGATGGCGGTTTTTCAGAGTCATCCCGGTCGCCCCTGTCCTCTCCCCGTCTTCGGAGACGCTTTCGTATGAACCGGCCACCGCCGTGCCGCCCATTACATCCCGAAGCGAGGACAGCATCCCGTACCGCAATCCGACGGGGTCATAGCTGACAAGCATCGTGAGACTGCCGTCCGTGTCGCCTTCAATCAGCCTTGCGTTGTCCGCCATCCTCTCGCGGATGCTCGGCCAGGTCAGCAGACTGTCGAATGACTCATAGCACTCCGGAGCGACGAAAGTCGGAAATTCGGCGATGACATAATCCATCGCGCTCATCATCGTGTCATCGTCGAGACAGGAAAGTACGCTCGAAATGTACCTCCCGCCGTCACGTGAAGTCAGAGAGTCGATGAACTCGTCGCAGCGGTCGCTCAGAAACTCAGCGTCAAGCACGGGTTCCGAGCCTATTTTGTCCACGGAGAAGCCCTTGGGGGCAATCTGAATGAAAACCTTGTCCTTGACTTTCAGGTTGCCGAAGACAAGTTCATAGGATGCGGAGTTGCCCGTCTGTGGAAGAAGCTTGATTATGTTCTCCTCATAATGCAACTGAAGCCCGAACACGGCGAAGACTATCGCCGTGCCGAGCATCAGAGTCCACATTAGCCATCTGTGTCCCTTGAGAAATCGGTATATGGAGATGACTGTTTTTTCCACCGCCTTACTTCCTGATTGCGGCTATGCCCGGAAGTTCAATGCCTTCGAGGTATTCGAGCATGGCGCCGCCGCCTGTGGAGACATAGCTTACCTTGTCGGCGAAGCCCATCTGCGTCACCGCAGCCACTGAATCGCCGCCTCCCACGAGGGTGAACGCACCTTTCTCGGTTGCCTTGGCAAGCATCTCCGCGACCTTGTTCGTACCCTTCGCGAAAGCAGGAATCTCGAAAACTCCGACAGGGCCGTTCCAGAGAATGGTCTTCGACTTCATAATGACATCCTCCCAGGTCGCGAGAGTGCTCGGAGCCGCATCGACTCCCTCCCATCCGTCAGGAATCTCGGTATTGCGGCAGACCTTGGTGTTCGCGTCGGCTGAGAAAGCGTCGGCGATGATGACTTCATCGGAAAGATAGAGCTTGACACCCTTTTCCTCGGCTTTCTTCAGAATATTGAGGGCGAGTTCCATCTGGTCGTCCTCGCAGAGGGAGTTTCCGATGTGGCCGCCCTGGGCTTTCTTGAAGGTATAGACCATTCCGCCGCCGATGATCATGTTGTCGACGGTGTCGAAGAGGTGCTCGATGATGCCGATTTTAGAGGAGACTTTCGCGCCGCCGATGATTGCGGTCACAGGGTGCTCCGGAGTCTTGAGGACACGGTCGATTGCCTTGATTTCGCCTTCCATCACATAGCCGAACATCTTGTCGTTCGGGAAGTAGTCGGCGATGAGGGCTGTCGAAGCGTGTGCGCGGTGAGCCGTTCCGAAAGCGTCGTTGATGTAGCAGTCGGCGTAGGAGGCGAGCTTCGCCACGAACTTCTTCTGGCTTTCCTTCACGGCAGCCTTCGCAGCCTTCTTCTCCTCATCGGTCGCATCCTCGGCGAGTCCCCTCGGCTTGCCTTCCTCTTCTGCATAGAAACGGAGGTTTTCAAGAAGGAGAACCTCGCCCGGCTTGAGGGCCGCAGCCTGCTCATCAGCCTTCTGGCAGTCGTCGGCGAATTTGACCGGTGTTCCGAGAAGCTCCTCGAGATGTCCGATGATATGCTTGAGGGAGAACTTTTCAGTCACGCCCTTCGGACGGCCGAGATGTGACATGATGATGAGCGAACCGCCTTTCTCAAGCACTTTCCTGAGAGTCGGGATTGCGGCGCGCATACGCGTGTCATCGGTGATTTCGAATTTATCGTTGAGCGGAACGTTGAAGTCCACGCGGACGATGGCCTTTTTGCCTGCAAAATCGTAAGTTGAAATGTTCTGTTGCATAGTTTATGATAAAATTATTCTTTTTCAGTAATCCTTTAAAAGACGCGGGCTGCAAAGATAGCAATTTTTATGCTAACTTTGTGAAAATTTGAGAGGCCGTTTTTGAAACTCATCTGAAGATATGACAATCGAATGTCCAAGCCCGCTGTGGAAAGACTACAGGCTCATCGACTGCGGGAATTTTGAAAAACTCGAACAGTTCGGAAAAATCGTGATGGCGCGTCCGGAGCCCAAGGCTCTTTGGGACAAGTCGCTGTCCGACAATGAGTGGGGACGGCTTATGCACACGAGGTTCACCCCCGGTGCCGGATTCGGAAAGGCCGGCAAGGAAGACAGCGGGACTTGGGAGCGGCTGCGAAGAATGGACGACCAGTGGTTCATCGGTTACAAAGGCTACGGGGCGGAGAACTGCTCCGGCATCGGCGCGGCCGGCGGAGAAGAACCGGGTCTGTCGGCCGGCGGCCCGTCATTCAGGCTGAGGCTCGGGCTGACCTCCTTCAAGCACGTGGGGGTTTTCCCGGAACAGGCCCCTAACTGGGAATATATCTACTCGCACACCCGTCTTCTCGCAGAAAAGGCGAAGGCGGGAGGCCGTCCGGCGCCGAAAGTGCTGAACCTTTTCGCCTACACCGGGGCTGCGTCTCTTGCGGCAAAGGCGGCCGGGGCGGACGTGACTCACCTCGACTCGGTGCGGCAGGTCGTGACCTGGGCGAAGGGGAATATGGAGAACAGCGGGCTTGACAACATCCGCTGGGTGGTGGAGGACGCGCTCAAATTCGCCCGGAGAGAGGCGAAGCGCGGCAATGTCTATCAGGGGATAATACTCGACCCTCCGGCCTACGGGCACGGACCCGACGGGGAGAAATGGAAACTGGACGAATGTCTGAACGATATGCTCAAATGCGTCAGCGCGATTCTCGCCCCTCGGGACAGTTTCATGGTGCTGAACCTCTACTCCAACGGATTCAGCGCGGTTCTCGGAGAGACGATTGTCCGCCGGAACTTCTGCCTCGAGACCGCGTTCAGGGAAATACAGTCCGGAGAACTCGTCCTCGAAGACGGCTTCGGCAAGAAACTTCCCTTGAGCGTCGTGGTGCGGCTGGAAAGATGATTTTACAAACCAAATAATAACACAATTTTATGAAATTCAAGAATTTACTTACGATTGCGATGCTCGCCGCCGCATTCTCCACACCGTCCCTCGCCAATGACGGGACTGTCAATGTGACATCGCCGGACGGTCACATCACAGCCACGGTTGTTCCGGGGACGGACATCAGGTACATGGTTTCACGCGACGGGCAGCAGCTCATAGCCCCGTCTGTCATCTCAATGCATCTGTCCGACGGAATCGTCTTCGGCCAGAACGACAGACTTCGCAAAGTGACGAGGACATCGGTCGATGAGACATTGCCGGCCGTCGCCTACAAAAAGGCGGAGGTTAGAGACAACTACAATCAGATAACCCTGACATTCAAGGAGTTCAATCTCATATTCCGTGCCTATGACGAAGGTGTGGCCTACCGTTTCGTGGCCCGTCTTGACAAGAAAAAGGAATATGACGTCATATCCGAACAGGCGGAGTTCAATTTCGAGCAAGACTGGACGGCGTTCATCCCTTATGTGAGAGATGACAGGAAGAGCATTGAGGAACAGTTCAACAACTCTTTCGAGAATACCTACACCGAGAGCAGGCTTTCTGAATGGAGGGCGGACAGGCTCGCGTTCCTCCCGCTTGCCGTGTCGGCCGACAACGGGGTGAAGATCCTCGTGACGGAAGCCGACCTCACGGACTATCCGGGAATGTACCTGCAGGGCGCGCAGGGAAGCCGGAATCTGAAAGGCGTGTTCGCCCCATATCCGAAGACAATCGTACAGGGAGGCCACAATATGCTTCAGGGCATAGTCAGAGAGCGCGAGGACTTCATTGCGAAAACAGCCGGAAACGGGACTTTTCCGTGGAGGGCTGTCATAATCAGCGGAAACGATGCGCAGCTCACCGTGAACGACATGGTCTGGAAGCTGTCACCGGCTCAGGACAGGGATGCGGATTTCAGCTGGGTGAAACCGGGGAAAGTCGCATGGGACTGGTGGAACGGATGGAATCTCTACGGAGTTGATTTCAAGGCCGGTATCAACAATGAGACCTACAAATACTACATCGACTTCGCCTCTGAGCACGGCATCGAATATGTCATTCTCGACGAAGGCTGGGCGGTGAACCTTCAGGCCGACCTTCTGCAGGTGATTCCGGAAATCAATCTTCAGGAGCTTGTCGACTACGGCAGGGAGCGCAATGTCGGAATCATACTCTGGGCCGGCTACTGGGCATTCAACCGCGACATCGAGGGGCTATGCAGGCATTTCTCCGAGATGGGAGTCAAGGGATTCAAGGTCGATTTCATGGACAGGGACGACCAGATTATGGTGAACTTCCACGCCCGCGCAGCCGAAATCGCAGCGAAATACCACCTTATGATAGACTTCCACGGCACATACAAACCGACGGGACTCAGCCGCCGCTGGCCGAACGTAATCAATTACGAGGGGGTTTTCGGACTCGAGCAGATGAAATGGGGAGGAAAGGATCTCACTCAGGTGACCTACGACGTGACCATCCCATTCATCCGTATGGCGGCCGGTCCTATGGACTACACCCAGGGTGCGATGCGCAACGCGACCAAAGGCAATTATCGCCCGGTCGGCAACGAGGCCATGAGCCAGGGTACGCGCTGCCACCAGCTCGCCGAGTATGTGGTGTTCGATTCGCCGTTCAATATGCTCTGCGACTCCCCTTCAAACTATATGAGAGAGGCTGAATGCACCGCGTTCATCGCCGGATGTCCGACAGTCTGGGACGACAGCCGCGGAGTGAACGGTGAAATCGGCAAGTATGTCACAATCGCACGCCGCAGCGGAGACGACTGGTATGTCGGAGCGCTCACCGACTGGGACGCACGCGACCTGACGCTCG
>CAVEDD010000079.1:0-9854 GCA_963614515.1 Treponemataceae bacterium
TTAAAAGGATGAAGTGCAAGGCTTGCGACGAAGTTCAAACCGCAGCAACCTGTCGGTTGTGAGGATTTGAACAAGGAGTATAACGCAGCAATTCGCCTTTTAAAACAGTTTACAGTGTCTGGCCGCCGATAAACTCACGTAGAATAGACGTCGGCGGAATCGCAGCAATCTCCTCAGGGCTGAGCGCGACGATGTAGCTCAGGAACTTCAGCAGGCGCACAGCCTCGCTGTAGGCCGGAGATGTCGGATTGATGCGGCGCAGAAGCGGCTCCACATAGTACTTCAGCGTCGGAAGCTCGAAAATCAGAGCCGAGTTGAACATTATGTCGGCGTTCTCCTGAAAAGGGAAGATGTTCCTGTTCTCGCCCCGGCGCACGCTCGGCCAGCGGAGAATGGTGTCTTCCGGAGATATGCCCCTGACCCTGTTGTCGCGCACGATGCGCCGGAGCAGGCGGCTGTCCGTGGTGGAGATGTTGTTGTTCTCGTCGAGGGAGAGGGACGTGAGCGAGGAGGCATAGACACGGAAAATCCTTGAATCGTCAACTCCCGGGACCATCTCCGGATTCAGCGCGTGGATCCCCTCCATTATGAGTATGTCGTCCCTGTCGAGCTTCATCCAGTTGCCTTCGAAGACTCTTGCCCCGCTCTTGAAGTCGAATCTCGGGATTTCCACCTCGCGGCCGTCCAGAAGATTGTTCAGCTGGATGTTGAGAAAATCGAGGTCCATGGCCTGAAGCGCCTCGAAGTCATAGTGCCCGTTCTCGTCTTTCGGGGTGTGGTCGCGGTCGACGAAATAATTGTCGAGTTCGATGACCTTGGGGTTCAGACCGAGAATCTTGCACTGCTGCGCCAGTCGTAGCGACGACGAGGTCTTTCCGGAGGATGACGGGCCCGCGATGAAAACAATCTTCACGTCGTTGCGGCTCCGCTTGATGGCATCTGCGATTTCAGCGTACTTCCTCTCGTGGCGGGCCTCGGCGATGTTGATGATTTTTCCGGCATAGCCCCCGAGTATGGCCTTGTTCAGCGTTCCGACGCTGCGGATTCCGAGCACGCGGCACCATTTCTCGTGTTCATCGAGCGCAGCGGCGAGTTTCGACTGCCTTTTCATCGGCATGATTCTTCCCTTGTGTCCGAGTCCCGGATACTGGAGGCACATCCCGTTCCCGAACGGGCGAAGCTCGAATGTCTTCAGATAGCCTGTCCGCGGAACCAGAGGGCCGTAGAAGGTGTCCGCCGTGTCCCCGAGATAATGGACGTGGTAGGTGTATGAGCCGAGCGTCTTCATCAGTTCCAACTTTTCGGTCTGCCCGTTCTTTGCGAAAATCTCCGCAGCCTCGTCGGAAACGAGTATTGAGCGGCGGAACGGAAGGTCTTCACTGACAATCTCTTTCATCCTGTCCCGGAGAATGCGGATTTCCTCCCGCGTCGGCGTGTGCACATTATATCTCACACTGTCCGGGCTGTCGTGCAGCTCGCAGTAGAGACCGCTCGGGAGGGCGTATTTGATGTTCAGGAACTTGTCCGGGAATTTGTCTCTCGCCGCTTTCTGAAGCACGAAGCAGAGCGAGCGGATGTAGGTTCTGATGCCGTTCTGATGCCCGTAGCCTATGAACTGAATCTTGTGCGGACGGCATATCTCGAAATCGAGCCCCCGCAGTGAATTGTCCACCAGTGCCGCGAGAATCTGCTTGTCCTGCGTTCCCTCCGTTTCCTTCGGCATCATGTCCCTGGCGACGGCGAGAAGCGGCGTCCCGAATTCGACGTCACGGTATGTCCGCGTGTTTTCGCAATAAATCCGCATTTTTTCCATATTCAGATATATTCTTTTTTTTACGATGATATCACAATATCCCAGATCCCATATCCTTTCCGGCAAATCAAGATATGTTTTCATAATCATGATTTTCCATATCCGTTCCATATGGAAAGGGAGGACTCGCCGTCCCTGCAAATTAACGACCGAAAAGGCCTGGGACGGACATATTTTCCACAAATTTCGTAAATTTGTAATATGTAAGGAATACTCTGTTTCAGATTATTCTTACATATCACTTGCACAATATGGAACAGAACGACGCTTACATCGAAATACGCGGCGCGAAGGCGCATAATCTCCAGAATGTTTCGCTTGACATCCCACGGGGCAGGTTTGTCGTGATTACGGGGCTGAGCGGGAGCGGAAAATCCTCGCTCGCGTTCGACACGCTCTATGCGGAGGGGCAGCGGCGCTATATGGACACGCTCTCGACCTATGCGAAGCATTTCATGGGCATACTCGAAAAGCCTCAGGTGGAGAGCATCGGCGGACTCAGCCCGGTCATCGCGATAGAGCAGAAGACCACAGGGAAGAATCCGCGCTCGACTGTCGGGACGATTACGGAAATATATGATTTTCTGAGACTTCTCTATGCCCGGGCATCGAAGGCCTATTCCCCCGCGACGGGAAGGGAGATGGTGCGTTACACCGACGACCAGATTGTTTCGCTGATTATCGAAGGCTACGGCGGGCGCAAATGCCTGCTCCTCTCTCCGCTCGTCCGGGGGCGCAAGGGACATTACAGGGAACTGCTCGCACAGATGCGAAAGAGGGGATATGCTCAGGCGCGGATTGATTCCGAAATCGTCGAACTCTCGGAAATCGAGGCTCTGGACCGCTACAAGCCGCATTTCATAGAACTTGTTGTTGACAGGCTGAAGCCCGAGGCGAAGGACGGGAAGCGCATACGGGAGTCGGTGATGACGGCTCTGAACCTCGGGAAGGGGTCTCTGGCGGTTCTGGATGTGGAGACGGGCGAACTGCACCACTATTCGAAGCATCTGGTATGTCCGGACACGGGGATATCCCTTGAGGAACCCGCCCCGCACACGTTCTCTTTCAACTCCCCGCAGGGCTACTGTCCTCACTGCAAGGGACTCGGGACCATCGTGAACGTCGATGTGAAATCCATAATCCCCGACCCGTCAGTTTCTATTGCTGACGGCGGAATAGTGCCTTTGGGGAATATGCGCCAGACGAAGAAATTCGACATAATCCGCTCCATTGCGAGGAAATATGATTTTTCGCTATATGACCCCATAGAACTCGTTCCGCAGGAGGCTCTGACGCTGATAATCTACGGGTCGGACGAACTTTTCCGCGTGGGGGAGGGGGCGATGTCGGAGATGGTGTCGTTCCCGGGAATCGTGGGGGACATCGAAGACAAGATTGTGTGTCCGGAGTGCGGGGGTACGAGGCTGAAAAAGGAGTGCGGCTGTTTCAAGATTGACGGGAAGCCAATCTGGGAGGTTTCGGCGATGGAAATCAGCGCGCTGAAGGAGTGGCTGCTTTCTCTGCCGGCGAAACTGGACAACAGGGGGAACGCGATTGCGCGGGATATACTCAAGGAACTCAACGAACGGGTGCAGTTCCTTCTGGACGTGGGTCTGGACTATCTCTCGCTCGACCGCGCCACGGCTTCGCTTTCTGGCGGGGAGAGCCAGCGCATAAGGCTCGCGACTCAAATCGGGTCGAAGCTGGTGAATGTGCTGTACATCCTTGACGAACCGTCGATAGGACTTCATCAAAGGGACAACCGCAAGCTGATAGCGTCACTGAAGGAACTGCGGGACAGCGGCAATTCAGTGATGGTCGTGGAGCACGACGAGGAGACGATGAGGGCTGCGGACTGGCTCGTGGATGTCGGTCCGGGGGCGGGTTCCGAGGGAGGGCGCATCTGCCTGAACGGGCCGTTCGCTCTGCTCGCCTCGCATCGGGATGCGGAGGATGAGGTTGGGCGTCACTGCATTTTCGGGAACTCTGTGACTTTGGACTATCTGACGGGCAGACGCAGGATTGAAGTGCCTGTGGAACGCCGCAGAGGCAACGGACTGTTTCTGACGATAAAGGGGGCAAGTGGCAACAATCTGAAGAATGTCGATGCCGCATTCCCTCTCGGATGCTTCATCGGAGTCGCCGGAGTCAGCGGTTCGGGGAAATCGACCCTGATAAACGAGACTCTGATGCCGGTTCTGAAAAACAGACTGTTGAGGGCCAAGCTGCAGCCGCTGCCCTATGACGCGGTTGAGGGGATTGAGAACATCGACAAGGTCATAGAGATTGACCAGTCTCCGATAGGTCGCACCCCGAGGAGCAATCCGGCGACTTTCACGGGGGTGTTCGATGACATCCGGCGGCTGTTCGAGGCGACTCCTGACGCCAAAGTGCGCGGATTCAAGGCGAGCCGTTTCTCCTTCAATGTCTCCGGCGGGCGCTGCGAGGAGTGCAAGGGAGCGGGGCTGAAGGTCATAGAGATGAATTTCCTGCCTTCGGTGAACGTGGTCTGCCCGCAGTGCGGCGGCCGGCGCTACAAGGAGGATACCCTCGCGGTCCGTTACAAGGGCAGGAGCATCAATGACGTGCTTGAAATGCCGATTTCCGAGGCATACGAATTTTTCCGCCCCGTGCCGGCCATCGCGGTGAAACTCAAGGCTCTGCTTGATGTCGGACTCGGCTACATCACTCTCGGACAGTCGTCCGTCACGCTTTCCGGAGGCGAGAGCCAGCGTATGAAACTCTCCGCCGAACTCTCCAGAAAGTCCACCGGCCGGACTCTCTACATACTCGACGAACCGACCACCGGTCTCCATTCCGAGGATATCAAAGTCCTTCTCGGCGTGCTCCAGAAGCTCGTCGACGGTGGCAACACGGTAATCATCATCGAGCACAACCTCGATGTCCTCAAATCCGTCGACTACCTTTTCGACCTCGGTCCTGAAGGCGGCCGCCGCGGCGGCTTCATAGTCTCGCGCGGCACACCCGAGCAGGTCGCCGCCGACCCCGCCTCCGTCACCGGTCCGTTCCTCAGACCGCTGCTGTAGGGCGACGGCTTACACTCCCAGCACGATGTTGGCATCAATGCCAAGCTCTGTGCTGATTTTTCGAGCGACATTCAGTGTCGGCTCGCTTCTGCCTGAAAAATAGTCACTTATGCGAGAGGGACTGACATCAAGCAATTCAGAAAGTTTTGTCTGGTTCAGCCCCATCTCAAACATCCTGAGTTTCATCACGTCAATTAGTGACGGCGATTCTATCGGATAGTTTTTCTCTTCATATTCTTCAGCCAATTCGGACAGGAGTTCCAGTTCGATGAGATTTTTGTCTGATTTTGGCGTGTTGTCGTTAACCAACGGCAGGAGTTCTTCAATTCTTGCCATCGTCGCGTCGTATGCTGCCTTGTTTTCAATCTTTGCCATAGTTCTAAATATTTGTTGCATCTATCCTTTCATATTCCGAGTGCGTCCCGATAAAGCGGATGAACACTGTCTGAATGGTATATTTAATCACAGCGATAAGCCTATGATTATTCCCTTTTATATTGAATACATAATGCTGGTTTCCAATATTATCCACACTATTGAACGATTTCCTGATGTCTGCGAAACACGTCCATTCTGCCCGTTTCGTCTTTACAAACCATTCTTCCAATGCCGTTTTGGCATCAGGATGTTCAGTATAATATTCTACAATCTTGGACCTTGCTATGATTCTCATGTTCCATGAAGTTTGAGACAAATATAGATATTTTGTAAATCAAAACAAATTTTTGCGAAATAAAATATTGGGAAGCGGATGTAATGATTCTTATGGTTGGGTAAATGTCTGTAGAACAATCGAAATTTGCAGTGCAATACCCCATAAACTGAAAACATTTTCTATCTTTGCATATCATCGAAAGGTGACGGACATATTGATGAAAGTGTTTGGCTTTTATCCTGTACTGGGAATCTGGTAAATTCAAAAAAGGAACAGGGAATAAGGCATTCACTCTTCACCTTGTATCACTGTGAGTTATCGTAAGGTAATCGCATATACGGGTGTGGGGTATTGCGCGGTTTATCTGTTTCTTAGGCTTACCAGAGCCTCCAGTACGATAGGCTCCGACTCCACACTTTCTTTTTGTGCAAAACCGTCCGTCGGAGTCGCGGGCGAAGCAAGATTCATGGAAAACAAACTATGAAAAGAATCGGACTATTGCCGTCGTTGGCGTTGTCGGCGGCCGTCATCGTTGCCTCCTGCGGGAAGCTGGAGGACAGAATCAACTCCCTAGAACAGAGGATTTTGGAACTGGAGGACACGAGGATTCCGTCAATCGACGAGCAGATGACCTCAATTCAGAAGACCATCGGCGAACTCGAAAAGACCGACGCCGGGCTTCGGGAATATATCACCGCACTCGAAGAAAAGCAGACAGCTCTTGAGACGGAACTCGGCAAGACTAACGCTGCCCTCACCGAGGCACAGAAGACGCTCCGCGAGGAGATGTCCGCCGACAAGACTGAACTCTCCGGAGTGGTCGATGCGGCGAAGGCGGATGTCATAGCGCAGCTTGAGGCATACAAGACGCTCATGAGCGGTGAACTTGAGACACTGAACGGCACAATCGAGGCTCTGAAGGCCAAGGACGAGGAACTGCAGAAGAACGCGGAGGAGCTTCGGGGCTATGTGGATTCGGAGAACGGGAAGGTGCGCGACTGGGCGGACGCCACGTTCGCGACCATAGAGCAGCAGAACAAGCTCGCGGAGACCGTCGCGGGCATCAAGGCTCAGTTCGAGACACTCAACTCCTACACGATGAACATGGACGTGCGTCTGACCAATAGGGCGGAGGAGCTCTCGAAGTCGCTCTCCTCGCTCGACGAATCCACGAGGCAGCAGATAGGCTCGCTCACGGAGAAGCTCGGCAGCGACATCTCGGCGCTGAGGTCGGAGCTCACGGATGCCTACACGAAGCTCGTCGCCACGGAAATCACGAGGCTTGAGACCTCGATGAAGTCGTGGGTGAGCGAGCAGCTTGCCGGATATTACACCATAGAGCAGACGGACGCGAAGCTTGAGGCGATGAGGACGGAGCTCACGGGACGCATGGACTCCGACAAGGCATATCTCACGACCCTCATCACAAATCTTGAGACGGCGACGAACAGGAAGATTTCGGCAAACGCGGGCCTGATTACGGGTCTGCGCGGTGACCTCACATCGCTCTCGCAGTCTGTGGCGGAGAACGCGGTGAAGATTGCCGACGACGCGATACTTATAAGTCTGAACACGGCGGACATATCGAAGAACAGCTCGGCAATCGCCGCCAACACGAAGGATTTGGCTGCTGTGAAGAAGCTCGCGGAGGAGAATCAGAAGCTGATTGCCGAGAACGGCGAGAGGCTCGGGGAGATGGAGAGGCTTCACAGCGCGATGAAGGACAGCGGAGTCGAGGACTGCGTGGAGACGGTTCTCCAGAACTCGAAGGACATAGCCTCGAACGCATCACTTATCGCTAAAAACGCGGAGTCCATCCGGAGCAACGCCGCGGCAATCGCGCAGAACGCCTCCGACATTCAGGCTCTTCAGACGAGGCTCGACGCGACAAGGACGGAGATTGTCGAGGCCTACACCGCCGCCATAGCCAAGGCCATCGGCGAGCACGACGGAACTGTAACGGCGAAGATTGCCTCGGAGGTGGCTAAGGTCGAGGAGAAGATAGCCGGTCTCAAGACCGAGGTGGAGTCGGTCAAGTCAAGGGTCGCCGCTCTGGAGGACAGGGTGTCGCGCCTTGAGGAGATTGTCGGTCAGATAACCTCGATTTCGTACATTCCAAGATATGCCGACGGGGCCGAGCGGGTGGAATACACCCGCGATGCGCTTGACATAATTCCTGGCGACGTCACCCTGCGTTTCGACGTGCATCCCGCATCCGCAGCGTCCGAAATCGCGGCCAACTGGGAGTCGGTTCTCTCCGCCAGGGCGGTCTATACCCTCACCAAGGCAGGGGCCGGTGACTTCGTCGATTTGAAAGTCAAGGGCGCGGCCGCCGAGAACGGCGTGCTGTCCGTGACGGTTTCCGCCGAGGGGCTGAACAAGGATTTCATTGTGAACAACACATCTTCATCTGTTGTCGTGAAAGTGACTTCGGAGACTAAAAATGTCATTTCCGACTATGTCAAACTCACACCAATTGGCGAGGAACTGAAGTTCGTTCAATATTTGTTGAATAATTTCGACACAGACGGAGATGTCGGGGTGGAACTGGCCGAAGTAGAAAATGCCAAGGATGTCAACATCTCTGCGATGAACATCACAACGCTTGCTGGAGTGGTGGATAAAATGACAAGTCTTGAGAAACTTGATTGCAGCAAAAACATTCTCACATCATTGAACTTAGAATGCAATACGAAACTCAAAGTTCTTTTTTGCGAAAATAACGAGTTGCAGTCTCTTGATTTAACGAATAACGAAAACCTATGTGCCATAGATTACAGCGGGAATAAACCTAATATCTCCGTAATACACAATGGTTTGCTTGTTGCTGGCATGCGCTGGAGTCTGGTGAATGTAGGAGCATATTCTTCAACAGGGTGCGGACAAAAGTACAACTTTAATGACATCAAGGAAAAAAACATATGTCCCGATGGATGGCGATTGCCAACTGCCTACGAATTGGAGAAAGTGTCAGAGAATTATAAAGTTGAGCAGTTTCATGGAATATACGGGTTCTGGCTTTCTGGAGATTCTGTCTTTTCTGAAAGTGGCAATGCTGTGTTTTTCCCTCTTACAAATATAGGAGAAACCAGCGGGGGTGTTAAAGACGACCGTTGTATGTCAGCGCGCTATGGAAGCACCTCCTATAAATATTTAGCTGACGGATATAGGCTAAAACTGACTATAAGAACCTTTAATGGATCTTGGGAGAGTGTGAGCGTGGAGGATAACGGCTCTAATGACGATAGAACAATTCGTTGCGTAAAAGACGAATAATACAACACAAACATCATAAAATCAATTCATTATGAGCAATTTAAGAAAAGTAAGATTCACATTGGAAGGTCAAGAGGATCTCGGTCTTCGCGATTACGAGAATGAGGCTGAACGAGAAAAAACCACCAAAGAACGCGACGGGTGGTTCCATGCTTGGGGAAACGAATGCTTCTGGAATGAGGACAAACTCATTGAACAAGTTATCGGAGTTGTCGAAGATGCCGAAACCGGCAAGATATATCATGTCATCCCCAAACGAATGTATTTTGTAAAACAATCATCCGATGGAAACGAAATATGACAATTCTCAGATAGAGAAAGCCACTGAACTTCTGCTTGCCGACAGGCGTCTAAGCGAAGTCAACAAACAAACCGGCATATCATTGGCCAAACTATCAATAATGCGCAAGCGGATTAAAGACAACAATGCCGTCATCAAATCAATAGACGACGAGAACAGGTCGGCAATCGCTTTGATAAGCAATATGACAAACAGGCTTTCTGATGAGGTCAGAAAATTATGGATGGACGAAATATCAAAGAATTGGAAAGAGTTGGTTGCAACTGCGACATCCCCCGATATTCGAAGAAAACTCGAAGCCTTTGCCGCTATGATAAAATCGAAGGTGAGTCCCAAACGAGGCGTGTCAAAGGACGCTGTAGATATAGCCCTTTCATATATCATTGATAGCCAACGGAAAAATCACAAAACATCTCTCCAAAAATCTTAAGGGGACTGAATAAACAGATGAGTCGAAAGACTCCAAATCTTTAAACTCATTTTATGGAACAAATTTTAATGTTCGCGGCACAGTGATTCCTGTTGAAGGCATTTGACCTGCTCTGGGAGTGCTACATCTCCTCAAAAGAGGATGATTCAGATTTAAACAGATAACTTAAGAGATCGGGGAGGGTGGATTCGTCCGCCCTCCCTTTTATATGCCGTCTGTACAGCACAGGTCTAATTGTCGGTAAGCCTCCGAAGAACTGCATCTTTTAGCTGAAGCCCAGCCGGGCTACCTTTGTCTGAAAAAAGGATCTGATATGATGACAAAGGAAGAAG
>CAVEDD010000080.1:0-9733 GCA_963614515.1 Treponemataceae bacterium
CCGGACATACTTCCGTACCAGCCGTCAACTCCGCAATTATTGTTGCCGTCAAGCCAGATGCCGTGCATATCCCAGGTCTGACCCACGTTGGTGGAGGTCCATAGAACGACTGACCACCAGTTCTCCTGTGTACATTTGTCTCTGTCAATCGTTCCGGCCTGCGGAATGAATATCGCTCCGTTCATATGTCCGGGTCCGCACTCTGTTTTCATCACTTCCCTGTCGAGACCGACGTACGCGCCTGCAACCTCCATCCCATTGTCCATCCAGTAATCGAACCAGAATGCAGGGGTCGGAAGATTTGACCCGATGAGCGTCTTGAGTTCGTCCCATGTCGGCACTCTCCAGCCGTCAGGGCAAGGGTCGTTTTCTTCAGTCCAAGTTTCCGAGTGGGAATCCACCGCTCCTCCCGTGAATCCCGGAACCACTTTATCGGGATCGCCGTGGTCGTTTGCGGAATATGACGGATAGCCAACCTTGGAGTTCCACTGATAGAGCTTGCCGCGCACCTGACAGTTCCTGCCGAACGTGTCCGGCTCATCGACATTCGCGTTAGCCCAGACAAGTTCTCCGATTTTCGTGCCGACGTGCTGCACGAACACGGTACGTTCAAGCGTGCCGGAAGTGACTTTTACGTTTGCGGTACGGTACTGATAGTCAGTGGATTCCGCAACTTTTACGGTGAACTGTCCCACACCTATTGCGGTGCCGTTCTCGACCGTACACCACTCCTCGTCGGAAACTGCGTTCCACTCGCCGGCCGTCGCAACGGAAACGGAGTAGGAGCCGCCTTCGACATCGGAATAGATATTATACACGTCAAGGTCCAGAGCGGTCGCCACAGGTTTCGGACGGCCATTCTGGGTAATCTTGATTTCCTTTCTGACCCCGTCGCCGGTGATTGTGGCGGTCGCGCTGCGGACAGCGTCGTAGTCGAGGAATTTGCTGATCCGGAACAGGAGCGTCCCGTCTCCGCTCAGCACTTTAGGCATCAGGGAAATCCACCCGTCTCCTGTTTCGTAGACAATCCCGACGGTCGTAGACACATTGCAGGTGACTTTCACATTGAAGTCCCCTCCGTCGGTGGTCGCAGTAATCGTTTCAGTATCCGTCTCAAGGGACGGTGTCACGGTCTTGTTGCAGGACAACAGCAGCCCCGCACACGCGCAAAACAATAGAAATCTTTTCATAATGTATTGTTAATTAATGGGTTTTCAGTCTGTAAACAGTGCAAGGTTCAAGAAGCAGCATTCCGTTCCCGAATCGCTGGGACGCATCCGCAGTCTTGACCCAGCGGCCGTCGGCATCGTAGCTTCCGCTTTCGACCGACAGCGGCGTGAAGTCGGGATACATCGTGTCCTGTTTCGTCGAAGCCACGGTCAGGTAGCCGTCACCCTCGATGGCGAACGCCACCCCTCTGCCGGTCGTTTTCCAGCGGATGGAGCAGGAGGTGGTCGAAGCTGTCTCTTCTGCGGAATTCCTTCCGGAAGAGTCTCCGAGATTGAATCCGGCCATATTTTCAGGGGAGGCTGTCGCGAAGTCCCACCACGCCGCCCTGAATATCCCGTAGGCGTCGATAAGCCTCTGCGTCTGGGACTTCGGCGTGAAGTCCGGATTGTACACCCCGCGCAGAGTCCATTCCACAAGGTAGGGGTGAGGGGTGGTGATGACCTCGAAGACTTCATAGCCGCAGCCCATCGTGAGGGCTTTCAGCGTCAGGATGTCATTGTTCATATACTCACCGCCGTTCTCCGCGACGTGGGAGAAGTTCCCGTCTATCTGCTGGATCTGCGAAAGCCATCCGGACAGAGTTGTCACATCGTTCACATAGGGGTCGAAGCCGACATAGTCGATGCCCTCGCGCTCCGCGATTTTCCGGCTCCAATAGACCCAGTCATCGTAGGTGACCGTCTGGTTCACACGGGTGTAGCAGGAGTATCCGCTCTGTTTCACGGCTTTCCCCACTTCGTTCAGATGGTACAGAAGCGAAGGCCAGAGGTCGGTCGGAGAGTATCCGTGCGCGGCATTGTGCCGCGTGGCCAGCATATCAGGTTCGTTTTCAATCTGTACCCCGATGACCGTGTGCGGATTTCCGAGAGCCTTGTCGTACTCGCTGATGAACTGCATCATCTTCGAGACGGCCTTGACCTCGCGGGAGACGAGCTGTGTATTCCCGGGCTTGAGATAGAACTGTTTGCCGAGCCAGCCCTTGTAGGCGGCGGACGGTTTGAGCTCCGGATAGGTCGCCGTGTCCTCAATCACGTAGGCGGGGATGTAGCCCTCGACGGAATAGCCGCACATATAGCTTCCGAACCAGAGAATCTCCAGTTTCATCCCGTATTTCTCGCAGTAGTCGATGTAGGCCCGGACAATCCTGTCGGAATACTCGTCATAGCCTGTCTCGACATCCCTCCAAGCCACGGGAACCTGCACGCAGGTGATGTTCAGCCCGGCGGCGAGGGCGAAATAATCATCCAGATTATCGACGCTCCGGCCGTCCAGCTGCATGAAATAGTCCGTCCGCAACTGCGCACCGAGCATCAGGAACGGCTTCCCGTCGACTGTCAGACGGTACGGAGAGGACGAACCTCCGTCGCCCTGACCGCCGTTCTCGGGTTCCGTCTTCGCAGAACACGAGAACAGGACGGCCAGAGCCGCAAAAACAGCAGTCAAACTCTTCCAATCCATCATTCAGCCCCCTGCCCGGCCTGAAGAGGCCATCCCGGATTCTGGTAAAGAGTGGAGTTTTCCGCACTTCCGCTGCCGGTTATGAGGAAGTGCTGCACCGCAATCGGCTCGAGATAGTGAGCCATTTTCCAACGGTATCCTTCGTAAACCCTGTTGTTCGAAAGGATGTGGTACGGAGCGCAGTATTTGCTGAACTCGCGGGAAGAAATGTTCTCCCCTTCTTTCAGGCTGCCGTTGACGGCGAGGAAATCGGCGTTCTCGTACATTCTGTCCCATACATTCGCTCCAAGCACGTGGTAAGGAGTGTCAATCATCTGGTCCATAGCCCTCCAACGGCGCACGTCGTCCGCACGGAAACCCTCCGCCATAAGCTCGCACCTGCGCTCGCGGCGGATATTGAACAGGGGCGCATCGACAAGTTTCCCGGCCGACCAAGCCGCCCAGTCCGTCTCTTTCTCTATGTCCATATCCGTATTGTCTATGGTTATCTGCCAGTCGGCGACCTTGGAACGGTCACGGATTGCGGTCCAATACTTCTTCGCATCCGCATCCAAAGCCCCGGAGAACTCGTAAGATGCCTCGATGTAGTTCAGATAAGCCTCGGCGGCTCTGAAAATGATTGAGCCGACAACGCTCTTGTCTCTCACGGACTGCGCTCCGTCGAAGTTCAGACCCTTGCGGATGGTGTAGCCGGTGGTGTATTTCATCGATGCGGTGGAGTACACGATGTTCGGCCACGGCTCGACCTCGTAGGACTCCGGACCAGGTTCGCTGTGGAGATTCACGTCGCCCGGCTTCTTGATGAAGATTTCGGCTCTCGTGTCGCGCCCTTCCGTTATCTTGAGCAGATCCGCGTCTCCGGCATATCCGCTGCCTGCGGCATAAATCGGAAGCCCGTTCTTCATCACGAAAGCATCCACCATACTCTTGGTGATTCCATAACCCTGATTCGCAGCGGCCGCGAACTCGACCACGGAATTGGTCACGCCCTCTGATTCGCTGTAGGCTTTCCAGAGAAGGATCTCTCCGTACTTGGACATATCGGAAGCGCCGAACATATCGAAATACGGATTGGCGGCAGCCTCGACCGATGACTGGAAAACTCCGGTGTTGTCAACGAGGGGATATTTGTCCGCAACGGCCTTTGATTCGTTCATACAGATTCCGAGGAAATATTCAATCTCCTTGTCAATGCTCCCTGACGGGTACTGATAGTCCGGATGGGAGACCTTGCCCGGCCAGGTGTCCGTCCCTGGGACGAAAGCCGTGCCCTTGAAGTACTTGAGCCACGTGCCCTCATAGAGAGCAACCCTTGACTTCAGCAGTCGCGCACAGTCTTTCGTGAGCCTGTTTCCGCCTCCCTTGGGAGCCGTTTCGCCCATATATTCAATGGCTTTGTCGAGATCCGAGAGGATGAACCGGGCCACCTCGTTCCTCGGAGCCCTCACGCTCTCGGCCGTAAGAGTCTGAAGGTCGTCCGGCAGCAGACGGGTGACAATCGGAAAGTCACCGAGAGCCTTCAGCTTGCTGAAATACTGCCACGCACGGAAGAAATAGGCTTCGCCCACATAGTGCCGTATGTTCGACTCCGAGCCGGATATTTCTCCGTTTTCGAATTTCTCGAGCACGTTGTCGAAAAAATAGTTGCAGCGGTAGATGCCGGTGAACTCGTAACTGCCTCCGGTCTGGCCGACTTTCCAGTATCCCGGGGCGAAAATGTCGCTCGGATTGGCGTAGGCCATATTGTCGGTGTCACTGTCTTTCGTCCACGTCCCCCAGCTGGTCGTCCCGTGTACGGGAAACATATTGTAAAGATCCGTCGCGTATGACGCGATGTTGTCTTCGGTCGTCAGGTACTGCTCAGGAGAAAGGCTCGATTCCGGCTTCAAGTCGAGAAAACCGTCACAGGCCGTGAGCAGGAACGGGACAACCGTCGCGATGCCGATATATCTGATTATTCTTTTCATACTTCATAAGATGTTAGAAAGTGACACTCAATCCGAAAGAATATGTCCTCTGCAGAGGATAGACGTTTCCGGTCTCGTTCTCGCCGATTGTTTCCGGGTCGAACAGGTCTGTCATCCTCGTTATGGTGGCGAGGTTCTCTCCCGAGAAATAGAGCCTGAGATTCTGTATGCCGATTTTCTTCGTAAGATTCTGCGGGAAGGTGTAGCCCAGCTGCAAGTTCTTGAGCCTCAGATAGGAAGCGTCCTGCACATAGAGCGACTGCCACTGCACATTCTTGGTCGAGTCGAGGTATGGACGGGGGTAGTAGCTGTCAGTGTTCACTCCGAGCGGGCTGTCAGGGTCGTCACGGTAGTAGTCCAGATGCTGCTTCAGCACCATAGTCCCCCATTTGCTCCAGCCGCAGCTTCCGAAGAAGTACTTGCCGGCCTGGAAATAGTCCCTCTTGCCGACTCCCTGAAGGAACACCCTCAGGTCTATGCCTTTCCAGGCAAGGTTTATGTCGAAGGCGTAGTTGTAGCGCGGGGTGGAGTTTCCGATGATTTTGAGGTCACCGTGGTCATCCGTGGTCCAGGAGCCGGAGTCAATCTTTCCGTCGCCGTTGAGGTCCCGGTACATTATGTCACCCGCCTGCCAGTTGGAGCCGAGCGCCGTCTGCCCGCCGTTCGGCAGTGTCATAAGGTGTTCGAGCATCTGGTCTTCCGACCTCGCGATTCCGATTGACTCATATCCCCAGAAATCTCCGAGGGTCATCCCTTCATAGTAAGTCCCGAGGGTCTTCGAAGGATTCGAGTATTTCGTGATTTTCGTGACGGCATCCGAGAGGACGAAGCGCACGCCGTAGTCCAGCTGTGAGAATGCGCGGTCGTGCCAGGAAATCTCGAAATCGAAGCCGGTCGTCCGCATATCCGTATTGTTCGTATAAGGAACTGATGTACCGAGAATTACAGGAAGCTCGTCAGCCGGCCCGATCATATCCTCGGTCCTGCGCACATAGCCTTCGAACGAAGCGGAAAGACGGCCGTCGAAAGCAGCCACATCGATTCCGGCATTCCAAGTCTTCACCTTCTCCCAGGTAAGCGACGAACTGATGAGAGCCGCAGGCCAGGAGATGTTGGTCTTCTTCCCGTCAATCAGCCACGAACCCTGTGAATTGGCGTAATTCATTATGGAGTAGGTCGGGTAGTAGGAGGATGTGTTCTGGTTGCCGAGAGAACCGTAGGAAGCCCTGAGCTTCAGCGTGTTCACCCACTCCGCAGCCGGAGCGAAGAACGGCTCTTTGGCGATGTTCCAACCTGCGGAGACTGAAGGGAACAGTCCCCAGCGCTTGTCCGCGGCGAAACGTGACGAACCGTCGTAGCGGAGATTCGTCTCCAGAAGGTATCTTTCCTTGAAATTGTAGTTGAGACGTCCGAAGAATCCCAAGGTTCTCCACGCGGAAGTCCCGCCGCTGACCACCGGACTCACCTTCTCTCCGTTGAAGAGGCCGGAGGTGGTGTCTATCGAAGGGATGTCCGGAACCAGAAGCCCTTCCCGTTTCGCATAGGTGGTGTTCACGGAATAGGACTCCATCTGCATACCCGCCATCAGTTTGAAATAGTTCCCGGCGATATTGTTCTCGTAGTCTGTGTATAAGTTCGTGTTGATGTACCTGTTGCGGCCCACGTCATTGGCGACTCCCGTGTGGTCGTCCCAGACTGAACCTTTCGTGACTCCGTCCGTGCAGATCTGATACACTTCCTTGTCGACAATCTGGTTGAAATAGGAGCGGTAGCGGTAGTTCACGTCTCCGACTATCCTCCATCCCTTCAGAGGCGTGAGAGTGAAGTTGAACTGGTTGGCCGAGGTCGTGTTTGAAATCGTCCTCTGTCCTCCTCGGCTGAAACGGAGGGCGAGGTCGTTGAAGAGATTTCCGTTAGGGTCGTAGAGAGGGGCGACAGGCCAGAGGTACTGTCCGAAATACCAAAGGATGTCATCGCTGAGCACGGTCGGTTCGTGGTAGTCTTCGCGTATGAAACGGCTGCTGAATCCGATGGTGAGGAATTCGAACGGCTTCGCCTCCACTTTTCCGAAAACATTGGCGCGCTTCAGCCCGTCAAGGTCGGCGCCTTCGAAAGTGAAGAGACCGTCCTCCTTGAGATAGTTGCCTGACAGGAAATAGTTTATCTTGGAATTTCCTCCCGTGATGCTGAGATTGTGCTCCTGCGCGAAGGAGACATCCTTGTAGAACACGTCATAGTAGTCGATGTTGTCGTTGCCCTCGGTGTATGCCGTGCCCCACTGGTTGCCGACAGGGATGGTGTTGTAGGAGATGACTCCGTCCTGATAGTCCTTGATGCGCTGAAGCCGCGCCGCGCCGATGTCGTCGGCATTGCCGTCGTTGTTCGCAGCATCATTGAAATACAGGGCCCACGAATATGAGTCGGCTGAATGCGGAAGATTCAGAGGCGAACTGAAACGGAAATTGTTGTTGTAATTGACCTGTGTCCTGCCTTCCCTGCCTTTTTTCGTGGTGACGAGAATCACTCCGAACGGGGCGCGGGAACCGTAGATGGAGGAAGCCGCGGCATCCTTGAGCACGGATATGTTCTCGATATCCTGCGAGTTGATGGAATAGAGATCTCCCTCCATCCCGTCGATGAGGACGAGGACGCTGCCGGAGGAACCCTGGCCGATTGTCCCCTGACCGCGCAGGGTGATGTTCGGATTCTTTCCGTAGAGCTGCCCGCTGACCTGCTTGATGGTGAGTCCAGGCACCTGTCCCTGAAGGGCGAGAACCGTGTTCCTGACCGGAACGGTTTCAAGCTGTTCGGCGTTCACCGTGGCGACGGAGCCTGTGAGATTGATTTTCTTCTGGGTGGCGAAGCCGACAACCACAGATTCGTCAAGAAGTTTCCTGTCTTCGTCAAGAACGGCATTGACAACCGCACGACCCATAATCTCGACGGTCTGCGGAACGAATCCGATTGAACTGAAAGTAAGTGATTTGCTGTCCGAAGCGTCTATCGAATACTTTCCGTCCACATCGGTGACTGTTCCCGAAACACCGTCTGACAGAATGACCGACACTCCGGGAAGAGGCTCTCCGCCGGTGCCGGTGACTGTCCCGGAAACGAGGCTCTGCGCGAATGCGCCGAGACTCATCAGCACAGCCGCCGCTGCGGCTATCGCTTTCTTACAGGGATTTTTCATAATAGCATTGATTAAAATATGGTACTGATATTCTTTTTCACCGTACTCGTCAGCTTCCCGGAAGAAGTGAAAGGAAGCCTGTAGAGCTGACCGCCTTTGAGGGTGATGACATTGCCACCGTCTGCGGCGACTTGCCCGTTTCCGACCGTGAGAACCGCATCCGCCGTGGAGAAGGCGACAAGTTCGCCGCCCCTGTCGAGCACGAACGCGAGTGCTCCGGAGGAGGTTTCAAAGTAGAGTTCCGCACCGGTGGTGCAGACGGTCTGGGAGAGGACGGTCTGCGGGGAATCCGTCCTTACATTGAACACCGCGAAATCCTCCGTCGGCGTGACCGCCACATCTTCTCCTGCAGCCACAAGCCCGTCCAGAAGGACGGAAGTCTGAGCCACCTGCGGCTTCGGGGTGAAATCCGAGTTGTAGATACCCTCGGTATTGAAAGGAGGAGCACTATGGGAGGTGATATATTTGCTTGTGGCAAGGTCGTAAATGTCATATCCCCCTCCGAGAGCGGAAGCCACGAGAATGAGACTTGCAGTGTTGGAATAGTCCCCCCTGTTCTCGGCGACAAGCGGATAATTGCCCTCAAGCGACGCATATTGGCTCACTTCGTACGCAATCCGGTCCACCTGTTCCATATAGGGGTCGAAGCTCACGAAGTCTATCCCCGGGAGGGCGGCAACGTCTTTCGGAGATATGCCCGGAGTCTGGGGGAAGTCATTCACTCCGTTGCCGGAGATTATGTTCGTGCGGGTGGCGACGGAATAGGCGCTGTTCTTTACGGCCGTTCCGACGGCATCCAGGGCTTTCAGAGTCATCTGCCAGGCCTCGGCTTTCGTCAGAAGAGTCCCGTCCCTATGAGATATCTTCTTTTCATCCAGCCTCCAGCGCACGAGCGCGTCCGGTTCATTGTGCACCTGACAGCTTATGACAGGACGGGTGTTCCCGTTGGCCCCGTCCCATTGCAGGATGTGCGCGAAGAGTGCGGTGACGGCGTTTTTCTCGCGCTCAAGGACATAGTCCGAAGCGAAATCGATGGAATAGGTGTAGCCGTAGAGACCATGGAGATCGCCCTCGCCTTCACGTTTCAGACGTATTGACGGTTCGGCGAGGATGTAGGTCGGGACGAGCCAGGAATATGAGTCGCCTATGAAATTGGTGCTGAACCACAGCAGTTCGACCTTGAGATTGTGTCTGAGGGCGAATTCAAGCGTCTTGTCTATGCAGGTGAAATCCCATTGGTCTTTCTTGGGTTCGATGAAGGCCCAGGGACAGGGAATCTGCACGCAGTTGACTCCGAGTTTTTCTGCAAGAGAAAAATATTCTTCAATTTCCGTCCATTCGAGTTTGTCCACGGAGCGGAATATGTCCAGACGAATCTGCGCCCCGTAAACCGCGAAAGGTTTTCCGTCTACTTCAAGATAGGGTTTACCCCCCCCCGAAGTGCATATCCGGCTTACTGTCACCGGATCGGACTGTCTGTCAGGGGTTACGGGATCATCTCCGCCGGCAGCGGAACAGGAGGCTGCGGCAAGGAGAAGAAAGAGTGTCAGCTGGAAGATGGCGGAGTGTTTCATTTTTTGTTCTGCGGTTTTATTCTGAGATTTCATTCCGCAATTTCGTTGCGGAACGGGATTGACGGCCGGGCGCCCATACTATGACAACGATTTCCCCATTCGGACGGCGTTATTATTATGCGGTTTACTGAATTAATTGGCGCAAACGATTGCGCAAAGGTATTCATAAAAGGATAAAAAACATCCCCCCCCCGTAGGGCTATTTTTGCATTTGAGAGCAAAAATTCTGCGCAAAAAGTTTGATTCTCTTGCGCAAAGAACTACGCGAACTCCCGCCGGAGCCAGATTTCCAGAACTGGGTCGGGAATAATCAC
>CAVEDD010000081.1:0-9647 GCA_963614515.1 Treponemataceae bacterium
TAGACCAAAAAGACACACAAAGATTACCAAGTTATTTTTTAAGGATTACTATAAAACGGTATCACACATTTTCATCTCAAAAAACAGTTTCCTGCAATGGACAGCTTCATCAACGACGATTTCCTTCTGGAGAACGGATATGCGAAGGAACTCTACCACGGAAGTGCGGAAAATCTCCCGATCATAGACTACCACTGCCATCTTGTGCCGCAGCAGATTGCACAGAATCACAAATTCGCCGACATCACCGAGGTGTGGCTCGGAGGAGACCACTACAAATGGCGCGCGCTCAGGGGCAACGGAGTGGGCGAGGAGTTCATCACCGGGAACCGCAGCAGCTGGGAGAAATTCGAGAAATGGGCGGAGACCGTACCCTGCACCATGCGCAACCCGCTCTATCATTGGACTCACCTCGAACTTGCGCGGGTATTCGGAATCAATGACATACTGAAGCCGGAGACGGCCCGGGACATCTACGGCCGGTGCAACGAGATGCTCGCGACGGAGGATTTCCGCGCCCAGGCCCTGATGCGCAGGTTCAATGTGGAGACCGTCTGCACGACAGACGACCCTGTGGATTCGCTGGAGTGGCACAGGCAGATTGCGGAACATCCTTTCGGAGTGCAGGTACTGCCGACGTGGCGGCCGGACAAGGTGACGATGATTGACAGTCCGGAAAGTTTTGCGGAATATGTCGCAAGGCTCGGCGAAGTCGCGGGAGTCGGAATCACGGGTTATCAGGACCTGCTTGACGCGCTGCGCCGCCGCCACGATTTCTTCGGACAGATGGGCTGCCGTCTCTCGGACCACGGGCTGGACACTTTCTATGCAGAGGACTGCCCCCGTGAAGAGGCTGACCGCATCTTCCGCAAAGTGCTGGATGGACAGAGCCCCGATGCGTATGAAACTGCGAAATTCAAGAGCGCGGTGCTGTTCGACCTCGCGGTGATGGACTGCGAAAGCGGATGGACCCAGCAGTTCCACATAGGACCCAACCGCAACAACAACAGGAAGATGTTCGAAAAACTCGGTCCGGACACGGGCTTCGACGCGATTGACGACAAGATGCTGGCCGTCGCAGGACACAGGTTTTTCAGCAATCTCGCCTACGGGGACAAGCTCGGCAAGACAATACTCTACAATCTCAACCCGAAGGACACGGAGGTGCTCGCCACGATGGCCTATACTTTCAACGACGGCACGGTTCCCGGGAAGATGCAGTACGGCGCAGCGTGGTGGTTTCTCGATCACGAGGACGGGATGCGCAGACAGCTCAACGCGCTTTCTTCGCTCGGACTGCTGAGCCGCTTCGTCGGGATGCTCACGGACTCGCGCAGTTTCCTGTCCTACCCGCGTCACGAATATTTCCGCCGCATCCTCTGCGCCGTTCTCGGCGAAGACATCGCCTCAGGCCGTCTTCCGAAGAGTGAACTTCCGTTCATCCACGGAATGGTCGCCGGCATCTGCCACGACAACGCCAAGAACTTCTTCCGCTTCTGAGCAATCCCCGCAGACCGGCACGGATTGTACTGAAAATAAATTTTCCCCGAAATCCTTGCGGACTTCGGGGAAAATTTCGCTATGCGCAACCGGATTATGCTTCTGCCGGAGTCTCCTCCTTGGCCTCAGCTGCCGGAGTTTCTGCTGCCGGAGCAGTCTCCGCCTTCTTGGCGCGGCTGCGGCGGGTGGTCTTCTTCGCCTCTTTCTTAGGAGTTGAAGCGAGAGCGGCCTCGTTGAAATCTACAAGCTCGATGATTGCGAGGTCTGCGCCGTCACCCTGACGGAAGCCTGTCTTGAGAACCCTCGTATATCCTCCCGGACGCTCGGCAATCTTCGGAGCAACGGTGCGGAAAAGTTCAGTGACCGCCTCCTTGTTCTTGAGATAGCTGAAAACGGTACGGCGGGATGCCGTGGTGTCGTCCTTTGACTTTGTGATGAGCGGTTCAACGTACATCTGCAAAGCCTTTGCCTTGGCTACAGTGGTCTCGATTCTCTTGTGGAGAACGAGAGACGTGGCCATATTCGCAAGGAGAGCCTTGCGGTGACCGCTTTTGCGACCAAGGTGGTTGAAAGCCTTATTGTGTCTCATACTTTATACGTTCTTTTTCTTTTGTTCAATATTATACTTGGTGACATCCATGCCGAATGAAAGCTTCATCTTGTCAACCAGAAGGTCGATTTCGTTAAGCGACTTCCTTCCGAAGTTGCGGAACTTCATGAGTTCGGACCTCGAGTAGGAGACAAGATCGGCGAAAGTGTCGATGTCGGCAGCCTTCAGACAGTTGTACGCCCTCACTGAAAGTCCCATGTCGGAAAGCTTGGTCAGAAGAAGATGTCTCATGTGGAGCGACTCTTCGTCAAGTTCCTTGGAGTCCGATTCGATGGTGCTCTCGAGAGCGAGCTTCTTGTCGTCGGTGAACAGCTTGAAATGGTAGATGAGGATGTTGGCGGCCTCCTGAAGAGCGGTGTTCGGAGAGATGGAACCGTCGGTCACAATCTCCAGATTCAGCTTTTCGTAGTCGGTCTTCTGCTCAACACGCCAGTTCTCCACAGTCCAGTTCACATTGCGGATAGGAGTGTAAATCGCGTCCACCGGAATGGTTCCGATCGGCGTATTCTCGTCCCTGTTCTCGTCAGCCGGAACAAATCCGCGGCCCTTCGCAACCGTGAGAGAAATCTCAAGTTTCACGGACGGTTCGAGAGAGCAGATGTGAAGTTCGGGATTCAACACCGTGAAAGAAGACAATCCTTTTGAGATTTCCTCAGCGGTAAACTCCTGCTTCCCGCTGATCACAATATTTGCCACCTCAGAATCAACCGTATCAACCATCCTCTTGAAACGCACCTGCTTGAGATTCAGGATGATGTCCTGCATCCCCTCAACCACGCCCGGAATGGTGTCGAATTCCTGGTCAACGCCGGAAATCTTGATTGAATTGATAGCAAACCCTTCTAATGACGACAGGAGAATACGCCGGAGGGCATTGCCGATGGTCTGTCCGTAGCCAGGCTCAAGCGGCCTGAACTCGAAACGGCCCACGGTGTCGGTGCCTTCAAGCATAATCACCTTGTCCGGTTTCTGAAATGCTAAGATTGCCATAATTGCTTTTTGGGTGTTTAATTGTTACTTGGAGTAGAGTTCGACGATAAGCTGCTCGTTGATGTTCTCCGGTATCTCCTCGCGTACCGGAACATTGAGATATTTCCCGGTAAGCGCCTTCGCGTCAAGCTCAAGCCAAGAATACCTTGAAGCTGAAGCGACACTGGCTGTAATCACCTCAAGACTCTTCGACCTCTCACGCACGGCGATGACGCTGCCCGGCTTCACGATTGCCGAAGGGATGTTGCAGACCTCACCGTTGAGGGTGATGTGGCAGTGGAGAACAAGCTGTCTTGCGGCCGCCCTCGTCGGAGCGAAGCCGAGACGGTACACGATGTTGTCGAGACGCGACTCAAGAAGGAAGATGAGGTTCTCACCTTTCTGTCCCTTCATGCGGGAAGCCTTCTCGTAAGTGTTGCGGAACTGCCTCTCAAGTACGCCGTAAGTGTATTTGACCTTCTGCTTCTCCTTGAGCTGAGTACCGTACTCCGATTTCTTCTTGCGCTTGCTTGCGAGACCGTGCTGTCCCGGAGGATAATTTCTTTTCTCAAAGTCCTTATCCGTCCCGAAAATCGGTTCGCCGAACTTACGCGCGATTTTAGTACTTGGTCCAGTATATCTTGCCATAGTAGTTCTTTACTTTAGATTGTTACACATTAAACTTTACGACGTCCCTTCGGGCGGCAGCCGTTGTGCGGCATTGGAGTGACATCGATGATCTCGGTAACTTCGATACCTGCACCGTGAATGGTTCTGATTGCGGACTCGCGGCCTGCACCCGGACCTTTCACATAAGCCTTGACCTTGCGGAGGCCGAGGTCGTAAGCTGTCTTTGCGCAATCCTCGGCAGCGACCTGGGCCGCATACGGAGTATTCTTCTTGGAGCCCCTGAACCCGCTCTTACCGGCGGATGACCAGCTGATCACCTGTCCGATGCTGTTGGTCAGGGAAATGATTACGTTGTTGAAGGTTGATGAAATATGAGCCTCGCCGCAAGCGTCAACCTTTACAACTCTCTTTTTTGCTGTTGTTGTTTTCTTTGCCATAATTCATCGACTATTTGGTTGCCTTCTTCTTGTTTGCAACAGTCTTCTTCTTACCCTTTCTCGTGCGGGCATTGTTCTTGGTGCTCTGACCGCGGACAGGGAGTCCGATACGGTGGCGGATGCCGCGATAGCAACCGATATCCATCAGACGCTTGATGTTCATCTGGATGCTTGAACGGAGTTCACCCTCAATCTTGTACTCATTGGAGATGATGCCGCGGATGCCCGCAATCTGCTCGTCGTTCCAGTCACCGCACTTGATGTCATAATCGATGCCAAGCTCGGAAAGAATCTTCCTCGCTGTGCTGCGGCCGATTCCGAAGATATAGGTAAGACCTATCTCTCCCCTCTTGTTGTTAGGTAAATCAACACCGGCTATTCTTGCCATAATTATTCTTAATGCTTAAATTGTTAACAAATCTGTGATTATCCCTGGCGCATCTTGAACTTCGGGTTCTTCTTGCAGATGACGTAAAGACGGCCTTTGCGCTTCACGATCTTGCAGTCTTCGCTGCGCTTCTTTATGGATGTTTTAACCTTCATAGCTAATGATTTTATTTATATCTGAAAGAAATTCTTCCTTTTGATAAATCGTAAGGTGACATTTCGACTTTCACCTTGTCGCCGGGGAGAATCTTGATGTAGTTCATCCTCATCTTTCCGGAGATGTGGGCGATGATGACGTGACCGTTCTCAAGCTCGACCTTGAACATCGCGTTCGGCAGAGTCTCGATGATGACGCCTTCCTGTTCGATTGCTGATTGCTTCGGCATAAAATATCACTTTAAAATTTAACGTTGTTCTCGATATATTCAAAGGTCGAAAGCTGCTCTGCGCGGCCTTTCCTGACAACAACCGTAAGCTCGTAATGAGCCGAATTGCGATGGTCCGACGTGTGGACTGCCCAACCGTTTTTGTCCAAGTACACGTTCTTTGAACCTGCCGTAATCATCGGCTCTATACAGATGGTCATCCCGTTTCTGAGCTTCGGCCCGTGTCCCGGTCTTCCGTAGTTCGGAATGCCCGGAGACTCGTGCATCTTCGTGCCGATTCCGTGGCCCTCAAGCTCACGGACGACACCGAAACCGAATGACTCCGCATACGACTGCACCGCGTGTCCTATGTCGCCCACGCGCGCTCCGTCAACCGCAGCTGCAATGCCCCTGTAGAGGGACTCCTTCGTCACCTTGAGAAGCTCCGCGGTTCCGGCATCCACCTCCCCGACCGGGAAAGTGTATGCCGAGTCACCGTTGTAGCCCCTGTAGTAAGTTCCGCAGTCCACCGACACGATGTCACCCTCCCTGAGGACATAGTCGGACGGAAAACCGTGCACGACGACATCGTTTACGGACATGCAGAGCGCTGCCGGAAAACCGTCAAACCCGAGGAAGCTCGGTATAGCCCCGTTGTCACGGATGAAAGTCTCGGCCACCCTATTCAACTCGAGAGTTGTCACACCAGGAGCGACCATCTTGCCGACTTCCGCCAATGTCTTCGATACGAGAATCGCGTTCTCGCGCATCAGCTCTATTTCTTCCTCTGTTTTCGGCGCAACCATTTTCCAATGAACTTATCGGATTACATACCTGAACGTCCTTTCAGACGGCCGGTCTTCATCAGTCCGTCATAGTGACGCATCAAAAGGTAGCTTTCAATCTGCTGGAGAGTGTCAAGAACGACACCGACGAGAATCAGGAGGGATGTTCCTCCGTAGAAGCTCGCGAACTTGTTGTTGACTCCGAGCATCATCGCGAACGCCGGGAGGATTGCAATCAGGGCAAGGAAGATTGAACCCGGGAGAGTGACCCTTGACATGATGGAGTCAAGGTACTCGACGGTTTTCTTGCCCGGCTTGACACCCGGGATGAATCCGCCGTTCTTCCTCATCTCCTCGGCCATCATCGTCGGGTTGACGGTCACGGCCGTGTAGAAATAGGTGAAGAGGACGACGAGTATCGCGAATACGAAGTTATACCAGAATCCGGTGTAGTTGCTGAACACGGCGGCCAGACCCCTTGTCGCGTCAAATCTCGAGAATATGAGCGGGAAGAGCATCAGAGCCTGCGCGAAGATGATAGGCATCACGCCTGCCGCGTTGATCTTCATCGGGATGTACTGGCGCACTCCGCCGTACTGCTTGTTTCCGACAACCCTCTTCGCATACTGAACCGGAACCTTCCTCACCGCCTGTACCAGCGCGATGGCCGCAACGAACACGAAGAAGAGGATTACAAGCTCGATGATGAGAAGGAGAGCACCTCCGAGAGAAGTGCTGAACTTGGCTGAAACCTCGGCGCCGAGCGCGAACGGAAGGCGTGCGATGATTCCGACCATGATGATGAGGGAGATACCGTTGCCGATACCCCTGTCAGTGATTCTCTCGCCGAGCCACATGACGAACATCGTGCCTCCGATGAGGATTATGGTCGAAACGATATTGAACCAGAAGTTGGACCAGCCGAGCTGATTGACAGCCACGAAAGCGCTGGCAGGAACCTGCTGGTGAAGAGCAGCCATATAGGCAGGACCCTGGATGCAGAGAATCAGTATGGTCAGATACCTGGTGTACTGGTTCATCTTTCTCCGTCCGCTTTCGCCCTCCATCTGCATCTTGCGGAAGTAAGGGACGAAAACACCAAGAAGCTGGATGACGATGGAAGCCGAGATGTACGGCATCACACCCAGCGCGAAGATTGAAGCGTTTCCGAACGCGCCGCCGGAGAACATGTCAAGAAGGCCTACGAGACCCTCCTGCGCGAAGTCCTGCATCTTGGCGAGCTGGGAAGCGTCTATGCCCGGAAGTACGATAAAACTTCCGAGACGATAGATAAGGATGAGAAGAAGCGTATAACCTATTCTCTTCCGGAGCTCCTCAATCTTGAAGATGTTCTTGATTGTCTGAATAAACTTCTTCATTATTGCTGATCGATTGTGTTAACTTTTCCGCCGGCGGCCTCGATTTTCGCTATAGCGCTCTTTGAGAACGCGTGTGCGGTAATCTCAAGCTTTGCCGTGAGTTCACCGTTGCCGAGAATCTTCACGAGATCGTTCTTCCCGACATAACCGGCCTCCCTGAGAGTGTCGATGGTTATCGCATCAACCTTGTTCTCCTCGGCGATTGCCTGAAGGACAGCGACATTGATTGCCTTGTACTCTATGCGGGTAGGGTTGGTGAATCCGAATTTAGGGAGACGGCGCTGGATAGGCATCTGACCGCCCTCGAATCCGTTCTTGCGAGAGTAGCCGGAACGTGCCTGAGCACCCTTGTGACCACGGGTTGAAGTTCCGCCGTGTCCAGAGCCCTCACCGCGTCCGATTCTCTTCTCTCTTCCCTTGGAACCTTTTGCAGGTGTCAATTCATTCAATTTCATATTCTGTCCCTCCAATTATTTTACTTCTTCAACGCTTACAAGGTGAAGAACCTTCCCGAGCATGCCCTCGGTTACCGGGGTGAGCTCGATTTCAACGCTCTGATGGAGCCTGTGAATCCCGAGGGATGCGAGATTCGCAATCTGCCTCTTGGTCGCCCCGTTCTTGCTCTTAGTCTGAGTTATCTTTACTTTTGCCATAGTCCGGTCCTCCTTAACCTTTAAACACTCTGCTCATCGGAATGCCGCGGAGTCCTGCGACAGTGTAGGCGTCACGCATTTCGGTGAGAGCCGCAACGGTAGCCTTCACGAGGTTGTGAGGGTTTGAAGAACCCTTTGACTTCGCGAGGACATTGTGCACTCCGACCGACTCGAACACGACACGCATCGCACCTCCGGCCTTCACTCCGGTACCCGGGGCGGCAGGCTTCATGAATACGCGTGCGCCGCCGAACTTAGCCTCCTGCTCGTGAGGGATGGTGTGGTTGAGAACAGGAACCTTCACAAGGTTCTTCTTCGCATCCTCGACACCCTTCGAGATTGCAGTGGTGACCTCATTGGCCTTTCCGAGACCATAACCGACAACGCCGTTCTCGTCACCCACGACCACGATGGCCGCGAAACTGAAGTGACGACCACCCTTAGTGACCTTTGTCACTCTCTGGATGGCAACAAGTCTGTCCTTGAGCTCAAGGTCAGATGTCTTTACTTTCTTAACATTTGTATTTGCCATAGTCTCAATTTTTAGAAAATCAGGCCACCTTCACGGGCGGCGTCAGCCAAACTTTTAACACGTCCGTGATAGAGGTAACCCCCACGGTCGAAGGAAATCGTGGTGATTCCCTTTGCGATGGCGCGCTCGGCAATCTTCTTCCCGACGATTGCGGCAGCCTCGACTCCGGTCTTGCCCTTGCAGTCAGCCGCAAGCTCCTTGTCATTCGAAGCGGCGGCCGCGAGGGTCACGCCCTTGAGATCGTCGACAACCTGGACATAAATCTGCTTGTTGCTTCTGAACACAACCATTCTCGGTCTCTCGGCAGTACCATTAACGACTTTACGGATACGGTAGTGAATCCTTTTTCTTCTTTCAATCTTATTCAATGCCATAACTTAGTCCTCCCATTATTTAGCGCCTGCTGATTTACCGGCCTTGCGGCGGAGCTGTTCTCCGACGAACTTGATACCCTTGCCCTTGTATGGCTCAGGCTTGCGGAATGAACGTATTTTTGCGGCAACCTGACCGATGAGCTGTTTGTCGCAGCTCTTGAGTACGAGCACAGGATTCTGTCCCTTTTTCACAGGCTCGGCTTCAGCCTTGACTTCGTCCGGAAGCCTGAAATGGATTTCGTGAGAAAATCCGAGGGCGAAAACCGCCATCTGTCCGGCGACTTCGACACGGTAACCCACACCGACAAGTTCCTGACGGATTGTATAACCCTCCGAAACGCCGACGACCATGTTGTGGATGAGAGCGCGGTAGAGACCGTGCATCGAACGATGGCGCGGAAGATCCGTCGGACGGGTAACCTTAACTTCATTTCCCTCCACGGTGACGGTGATGTCAGGGTCAACCTTCTGGCTGAGCTGTCCGAGAGGTCCTTTAACCTTTACCACGTTTCCGGCTGCGACCTCTACGGTCACGCCGGCAGGAAGGTGTACAGGCAATTTACCAATTCTTGACATTATTCTTCGTTTTTAGATTAATATACATAACAGAGAACCTCACCGCCGACGTTCAGCTCCTTGGCCTCCTTGTCGGTGATGACGCCTTTCGAGGTTGATATTACCGCGATTCCGAGACCGTTGAGCACACGTGGCATATTCTCCACGTCAACATACTTCCTGAGACCCGGCCTTGAGACGCGCTCGATGTGCTTGATGGCGGCGGCCTTTGTCTGAGGATGGTACTTCAGCGCGATTTTGATTGTGTTGAAAGGAGTTCCCTCAACAATCTTGTAGCTGAGGATGTAGCCTTTCTCGCAGAGAATCTTCGTGATTGCGACCTTCATCTTTGAAGACGGAATCTCGACGACTTTCTTGCCTACCGCGTAGGCGTTGCGAACCCTTGTAAGGTAATCTGCAATTGGATCAGTCATTTTTAAATCCTTTTAGCGGATTTCACGACGCCTGTTC
>CAVEDD010000082.1:0-9512 GCA_963614515.1 Treponemataceae bacterium
TTCCGGTCTGATTGTACTGACGGAGAAAATGATTACATTTGCGGGAAGAAACGGCACAATAGTTCCTGAACCGATGAAACTGCGTTTTTTTCTCATAATGTCCGTCATTGCATTTTTCGCCATTTCCCCCGATGCCCGGGGCGGAAACGCCCGTGACGGCTCAGATTCACTCCGTGCGGTGATTGTGTCATCGGCGGCGAGACTTTCGGCTCTTGACTGCGATTTCGTGCAGACCAGGGAATCCTCCCTTCTGGAAGACAAGGCCGTATCCTCCGGACATATGACCTACCGCCGTCCGTTTTTTCTCAGTTGGGAATATCTCAGCCCGTTCAAGATGAAACTGACGTCCGACGGGAAGACCGTCACTTTGGAGAAGGACGGCAGGGTTCAACCGGCCGGAAGCGGGCAGAGCCGTATCATGAGGGAAATGGCACGGATGATTGTCAGCAACATAGAAGGCAAGGCCCTTTTGGACGAATCCATGTTCGACAGCAGGGTTTCCGCCGACGGTGACACGATTTCGGTCATTCTGCTTCCGAAGAACAGGGAGATGAAGAAAATGTGGTCGTCTCTTGTGCTCACCTACGATTCCAGGACTATGACGGCGAAGAGCTTCGAGATGGCAGAGCAGTCCGGAGACATCACCACCATAACGTTCAGCAACGCGGAATATGAATTTTCAGAATAATCTCTATACGATTCTTTCAGAGAGCGGGAGCGCCGGCGGAGGAGCCGGATTTTCCGTTCTCATGAATCCGGAACACGTGATTTACCGGGCGCATTTCCCCGAAGACCCCATAACTCCGGGGGTTTGCATCATTCAGATTGGGCTGGAACTTCTGGGACGAGCTCTGGACTGCACTCCGGAGCTGTGCCGGGTGAAAAACGTCAAGTTTCTGAGCATCCTCCGTCCTGACGGCGTTCCGGTGGATGTGGCAATCCGGAAAATCGATGCCGGGGATTCGGAGGACACCGTCAGCGCACAAATGGAATTCAGCGCATCTGGCATACCCGTCGCCAAGATGTCTCTCATTTGCCGGAAACCCGCGGCCTCCGGAGACCGCGTGCCGGGAAGCCCCGCAGCAGGGGTGTCCGGCACGGCTGCCGACGGGGCGACTGCCATCCGTTGACGGGAAATGACTGCGGAAGACTGCAGAACAGGGCTGAAGAGACGCGGGATATGCGTCATCATTCCGACATTCAACAATGCCGGGACGGTGGCCGGTGTCGTGACCCGTGCGCAGGATTTCTGTTCGGATGTCATCGTGGTGGCCGACGGCTGTACGGACGGCACGGGCGGGATTCTTTCCTCGCTGCCCCATCCTCCGGACACTCTTGTCCTGCCGCGCAACACCGGCAAGGGCAATGCTCTCAGGGAGGGTTTCCGCCACGCCCGGCAGTCCGGCTTCGCCTACGCGATAACCCTCGATGCCGACGGACAGCACTTCCCGGAAGACATCCCGCTTTTCCTTGAGGGAAACCGCCGCCATCCCGATTCCATCATCGTCGGCCGACGCACTGGGCTTGACCGGGCGGATCGCAGCGCCTCAAGCCGCTTCGCCAACTCGTTCAGCAACTTCTGGTTCTTCTGCCAGACGCTTGTCCCCCTGAAAGACACTCAGACCGGCTTCAGACTCTACCCGCTGAACCGTCTTCCCGGACTCCGCTTTCTCACATCCCGCTACGAAGCCGAGCTTGAGCTTCTGGTTTTTGCGGCGTGGCGCGGAACACGGCTTGTGAGCCGCGATGTCAGGGTTTTCTATCCTCCACGGGAAGAGCGCGTGTCGCATTTCCGTCCGGTACGCGATTTCGCCAGGATATCCCTGCTCAACACCGTCCTGTGCCTTCTCGCCCTTGTCTATGGCCTGCCGAGGACGATTCTCCGCTTCATTTTCAGGGTGCTGAAGTCCGTGGCGCTTTTTCTTTTCTATGCGCTTGCGATGCTTCTGGTCTTCACTCCGGGAATATTCATTTATCTCGAATGCTGCAGCCTCACGCGGAAGTTGCACAGAAACGGAAGAATTGACGGGAGCGCGGCTGAAAATGAAAGGGATGGGGAGTACGCGGAGAAAAGGAATCTCCACAGGATAATCTGCTCCACCGCCCGCTTCGCCCTCCGTTCCCTCGGTCTTGTCGGCAACCGCTGCACGGTCGCGGGATCAGTTTCCGGAGACCGCCCGGCCGTCATCGTCTGCAACCACCAGTCGCACCTCGACCTGCTCCCCCTGCTCGCCCTCACCCCGAAACTGGTGATACTTACGGCCGACTGGGTGTGGCACAACCCCCTGTACGGTTTCATCATCCGTCAGGCGGACTATCTCCCGGCCTCCCGGGGAATGGAACAGATTGAGCCGAAACTGAGGGAACTGGCAGGCAGGGGCTACAGCATAGCCGTTTTCCCGGAGGGGACAAGGTCTCCGGACGGACGGGTGGGCCGCTTCCATCAGGGCGCGTTCTTCCTCGCGGATAAATTCGGCCTTGACATCCTTCCCGTCGTTCTGTACGGAACGGGCAGGGCGTTGCCGAAACACGGGAGGCTGTTGCGGAGATGGCCTCTCCGCGTGGAGATTGACGGAAGGATATCTCCCGAAGAAATGTCCCTGAAAGGAGGGAGTCTGAAAGGGCGGGCATCATATATGCGGGGATATTTCTCCCGCCGTCACGCTGAAATCGCAGACAGAATCGAGTCGTCGTTCAAATAAGGACAGAACAGGATGAATAAAAGTGTCGTAATAATAGGCGGAGGTCTCGGAGGCCTGTTCACGGGAGCGATTCTCGCGAAAGAGGGTCTTGCGGTGACCGTCCTCGAAAAGAACGGAATCATCGGCGGAGGACTTCAGAGTTTCACCCGTTTCGGAGAAGTCTTCGACACGGGAATGCACGTGATAGGAGGAATGCAGGAGGGCGGAAACATCCGGAGGATATGCGAATGGCTCGGCATCTGGGACAAAGTCCACGTCAAGGACACGGACCCCGAGAACATAGACCGGATATATTTCTCCGAAGACTCGAGAACCTACAGGATTGCAAAAGGGAGGGACGGCTTCATCGAATCCCTCGCCGAGGATTTTCCGCATCAGAGGGAGAATCTCCGGGCATATGTCGATGCGCTCTACGCGCTCTCCTCGGAAGTCGATCTCTTCTATCTCCGGCCTTCGCCGGAATATATGCGGGTGCATTCGGAGGAATTCCAGATGTCAGCCAGCGGATTCATCGCCAGATACATCAGCGACCCGCATCTGCGCAGCGTCTTGGCATATCTCAATCCGCTCTACGGAGGCCGCGAAGGCATAACTCCGGCCTATGTCCACGCTCTCATATCCGTTCTCTATATCGAAGGATCCAGCAAATTCGCCGGAGGCAGCATACTCTTCGCGAACACTCTGCGGGATTTCATCGAAGAGCACGGCGGTCGGGTGATCGCAGGGGATGCGGTCCGCTCGGTACACAGCGCGGACAAAACCGTCACCGGAGTCACCACGGCTTCCGGAGCCACTTTTACGGCCGATTTTTATGTGAGTTCCGTCCATCCCTGCGCGCTTTTCGATATGCTGGACGACCGGAGTCTCTTCACCAGGTCCTACCGCGAGCGTCTGAGTTCGATTCCGAACTCCTACTCGGCTTTCACACTGAACATAAAGCTTAAAAAGGGGACTTTCAGATACCTCAACTACACGATGTACTATGTGACGCGGTACGATGCGATATGGAAATCCGGGGAAATCGAAGAATGGCCATACGGCTTTCTGTTCACGACTCCGCCGGAGATAGTCCAGGGGGAGTATGCCGACAAGATGATAGTCACAGCGCCGATGTGCTGGAGCGCCGTGGAAAAATGGAAGGACAGCACAGTCGGGAACAGGAGCGGGGAATATGAAAGATGGAAGGCTGAATGCGCGGAAAAGATTCTCACCTGTATGGAGGAGGTCTTTCCGGGATTCCGGGACTGCGTGGAAAACCTCAACACCGCCTCCCCGCTGACGATACGCGACTTCTACGGAGTGAAGGAAGGCTCGATTTACGGTTTCTCGAAAGACTGCCGCAACCTTGCGCTGTCGCAGGTTCCTGTGGTCACCAAGGCCCGCAACCTGCTGCTGACAGGTCAGAACTGCAATCTGCACGGTTTCTGCGGGGTCACGCTGACCGCCATAAGCACCTGCGAGGCCATCCTCGGGCGGAACAGCATACTGAATGCGATTGCTGGGTGCGGCGGAGGCGATAATAATTCTTGAGGATTGCCGGATGACTTGGAATATGGGGACAGACTCGACATACGATTTCTTTTCAACCCGCAGGAAGTGGAGAAGAATGCTGCTGGCGGCTCTTACGGCCGTTCTGGCGGCTCTTGCGTGCACGCTGCATTTCAGCGAGGACATCAGCGACTTCCTGCCGCTCGGGACAAGGGAGAGGGAGCAGATGTCAATCTATCAGAACATTTCCGGAGCGGACAGGATTGTCGTCCTGTTCTCCGCCGCATCGGACGCCCCCGATTCTTCTCCGGAATATATAGCCCGGTCAGTCGGGCGTTTTCTGGACCGCCTCGGCGAAAACGACACTCCGGGCTGGTGTGACCTGTCCGCGACACAGATGGATGCCGGGACGGTCGCCGATGTCGCCCGCTTCGTATATGACAACGCCCCCTACTTTATGACCGAGGCGGATTTCGTCCGTGCGGACAGCCTGCTTTCATCCCCGGGTCATGTCCGCAGCGCTCTTGAGGCCGACCGTTTCGCCCTTGCCTTTCCGTCTTCGTCCCTTGTCTCGGAGGCGATAATGCGCGACCCTCTCGGCCTGTTCGGCCCTGTGGCGGCACGCCTTCAATCTTCGGGCGGCACGGCCGGTTTTGAAATCTACGACGGCTGCATATTCACACCGGATATGAGCCGCGCCGTGGTCATCCTCACCTCGCCGTTCGGGAACAGCGAGACCGAGAACAACTCCCGGCTGCTGAAGATTCTGGAACAGTCCTCCCGTCAGATGCGTGAAGACTTTCCGGACATCGAAGTACACATAACCGGCGGACCCGCCATCGCCGTGGGCAACTCCGAAAGAATCAAGAACGACAGCATCCTTGCCGTCAGCCTGTCCGCCGTGCTGGTTCTGCTCCTGCTCTTCTATTCTTTCCGCTCCGTGCGGAACATCCTCCTGACCTTCCTTTCGGTCGGCTGGGGTCTGCTGTTCGCCCTCGGCGGGATGGCTCTTTTCAGGGACAGCGTGTCTCTGATTGTCATAGGCATATCGAGCGTGATTCTGGGCATCGCCGTGAACTACCCCCTGCACCTTGTCGCCCACCTCGCCCACCGGAGTGACAGGCGGGCTGCGATGAAGGAGATAGTTTCCCCGCTTGTCATAGGAAACATAACCACGGTCGGCGCCTTTCTCGCCCTCGTGCCGCTCAAGTCCGCGGCGCTCCGCGACCTCGGGCTTTTCGCCTCCCTGCTTCTCGTCGGCACGATTCTTTTCGTCCTCATATTCCTTCCGCACTATATCGCCGCCGGAGATGCCGGGACTTCCGCCGATGCCGGAGAAACCATTCCGTGTGACGGGAGTGCCGACGGGCATCCTTCCGGCAGCAAGCGGGAATATGCGGCCGCATCACGGCATCGTTTCCTTGACCGTCTCGCCGCCTTCTCCCCGGAGAACAGCCGTTTTCTCGTCATCGCGGCAGTTCTCGTCACGGCCGTCCTGTCCGTTTTCAGCCTGCGGACGGAATTCGACTCCGACCTCACCGACATCAACTATATGACGGATGAGCAGAGACGCGACCTGGACTACTTCGCCTCTCTCCTCCAGCGTGATTCAGCCCCCGTGAAAACACTCTATCTCGTTTCCAGGGGCGGCTCATACGACAGCGCCCTCGCCGCGTCCGCCCTTTCCGCAGCCCTGACCGACAGCCTCGAAAACGCCGGACTCGTCTCCCGTCAGAACGCCTTTTCGTCTTTTGTGGTCGCCCCCGGGCAGCAGCGCGAGCGTCTCGACCGTTGGCGCGACCTTGTGGAACGCCACCGTCCCGTACTCACTTCAGTTCTTGCCCGCGAGGCCGCAGAAGCCGGATTCTCGAAACGGGCTTTCGCGAAATTCGCGGCTCTCATAGAACGCACGCCGAGTCTTGAACCGCAGGATTTCGATTTCTTCGCGCCCCTTTCCGGGACCGTGTTCCTCGGGAACAGCACGGAGATCTCCGCAGCCGGTGCACCGTTCTGCATAGTTGATGCGCTGAATGTCTCTCCGGACGATGTCTCAGAGGTGAAAAAGGTTCTCGGAGATGCCTGCTTCGATGTGACTGAAATCAACGGGGCGATGACCCGCAGTCTGTCGGACAATTTCAACTACATCGGATGGGCCTGCTCGCTGATAGTCTTCCTGTTCCTCTGGTTTTCGTTCGGCCGTCTGGAGCCGGCGGTCATCTCCTTCCTTCCGATGGCCGTCAGCTGGATATGGATTCTCGGGCTCATGACCCTGCTGGGGATAAAGTTCAATATAGTCAATGTCATCCTCGCCACATTCATTTTCGGGCAGGGCGATGACTACACCATATTCATGACAGAAGGTTGTCAATATGAATATGCCCGCCGCCGTCCCATCCTTACCGACTACAAAAGCAGCATTCTCCAGTCCGCCGCCATAATGTTCGCCGGTATGGGCACGCTCATCATCGCGAGACATCCGGCACTCCGCTCCCTTGCCGAAGTCACCGTCATCGGGATGTTCTCCGTCGTGCTGATGGCCTGTCTGATTCCGCCTCTGCTGTTCAAATGGCTCACTCTCAAAAATGGTGAAGTCCGGAAGTTTCCGCTGACTCTCAGGATTCTGCTGCTCGGTCCTCCGCGCACGGCACGGGAAGCCGTTCTGGCCCGCTACGCCTACAGGGGCAAGGAAATCGAGCGTTCCGTACGCCGCAGTCTGAAGGCGCACTGGGAGGAAATCGCCGCGCTGGAACCCGCTCCGTCCGGTCAGATTGAACTCACCGATGAGGGTTACGGAGCACTTGCCATCTTTGCCGCCCTGTCTCACCCGGAAGCCGAAGTCATAGCACGCATTCCGGATGATGAAAAGCGCCTGATTGCATCGGCCGCCGCTGACGGATTTGTCGGCAATCTTGTGATACTGAGTGAATTGAAATGAAAATATGACGAACTCTGAAGAAATAAAATCACTGCTTGAGCCGGTTCTGCCGGCGGTGGATTTCGGCACCGACTTCCTTTTCGCGGAACTGGACTCGCTGGGGGTGGCGACCGTGCTCCACGTACTTTCCCGTTCCTATGACATAAGTCTCGGTGCGGAGGATGTCACTCCGAGGAATTTCCGTGACACAGGCTCGCTTGCCGCCCTGGTGCGGCGCAAACTGCGTCTTGAAGAGAGAATCCGCCATTTCGCGCTTGTCTCGCCGGACAAGCCTGCTCTGATGGACGTGAGCGGCGGAACGCTGACCTATCTGGAACTGTGGGAGTCCATCCTCGGGAAATCGGAGGAACTCTCCGCAGGAGGGCTCAAACCCGGCCGTCCGCATGTCTTCAGAGCCGCTCAGACTGCCGGATTTGTCATCACCTACTGCGCCGTCCACCGTCTCGAAGCCGTCGCTGTGCCGCTCGGGGCGGGGGAGACCGAGGCAAACTTCTTGTCCATCAAGGAGGAAACCGACTCGGCTGCATTCCCGGAGGGGACTTCTGACGTGCTGTTCACCACCGGAACAACCGGCAAATCAAAAGGCGTGATTCTCTCTGAAACCTACTACGCCGCCTGCACGGACAATTTCCTCTGCGGGATGCCTTTCGGAGAAGACCTGCTCTTCATTGTCAGCGGTCCGCTCAACCACATAGCCTCCCTGCTCAAGATTTACCCGACTCTTTCCTCCGGAGGCACGCTCTGCATACTCGACGGGCTTAAGGATATGAACGCATTTTTCGATGTGTTCAATCTGCCGTTCAAGAAATTCGCGACATTTCTTGTCCCTGCGGCAATCCGTATGCTCCTGCAGTTCTCCGGGGAAAAGCTCCGTTCCCTCTCCTCCAAAATCGCCTTCATCGAGACAGGCGCGGCCCCCATCACGAAGGCCGATATGGAACTGCTCTCCCGGACTCTTCCGGACTCAAGGCTCTACAATACCTACGGCGGCACTGAAATCGGCTGCGCAGCATCCTACGACTTCAACGACGGGAGGCAGCTTGAAGGCTGCGTCGGCCGCCCGATGAAGAACTGTTCGATCGGGATTACGGACGAAAGCGCGGTGACCGTGTCCGGGCAGGCGATTATGAGCGGCTATCTCAATGATGAAGAAAGCACCCGCGAGGTTCTCCGTGACGGGAAGATTCATCTTTCGGATCTCGGTCATTTCGACGGAGAGGGGCTGCTGCATCTCACGGGCCGTAAGGGCGATGTGATAAACATCGGAGGATACAAGGTCAATCCGCTGGAGGTGGAGAACGCCGCCGCCTCATTCCCGGGGGTGAAGGACAGCATCTGCATCGCCGCGGAACATCCCGTAATCGGGACGGTTCTGAAACTCCTTGTACAATATGACCCCGCCGCAGCCCTCTCCTCGGACTCCGGACCCCATATTGAACCGGGACGCGAATCCGTCCCGGCGGAAATTGACCGCCGGGCGCTCGCACTCCATCTCAAATCACTTCTGGATTCCTACAAAGTCCCGATGCTGTATGAGACGGTCCCGTCAATCAGATATACCTACAACGGCAAGAAAGACCGCAAGTCCTATTCCTCCAGGTAGCCCTCACGCGGCGGCTTCACACGGCGGAAGGATGGTAGTCGCAATCAAAGCGCCGCCTTGCCGGCGGCACGCGCCGCGACATAGGACCATACGGCCCAGAATGCGGTGATTGCAAGGGACATCGGAACTCCGACCGTGAGCAGCTCGTTCAGGAAGACGCGTACTCCGCCGACCTCGTTCAGCGCGGTGAAGAACGGGAAACTCCAGCTGAGTTCACCGTTGATGATGTGATCCACGATGAGCATCACCGTGCCTCCCCAGAGCATTTTCTCAAGAGCGGGGACATTGCGTTTGAACAGGTTTGACTGTGCATCGCTGATTGAACCTCTGTTGTGACGGCGGTAAATCGTGGTGGCCACCGCCTGGGCCATAGGTACTAAAAAACAAGCCATATTATCATTTTTTTTGCGAATCCTTTTTTCGTGGGGAAGGTTTCAGGTGGCCTCCATCTGTCTGATTTCCACCTCGTTCCCGCGGAGCAGCACCGTGTCTTCACTGCCGCAGTGCGGGCAGATTTTCGCGAACTCCACTGTTGGATATTCCTTCCCGCAACTCCGGCATATCGTGACGGCCTTCGTGACGTTCACCTCCAGAGCGCAGTCCCTCATAAGTCCGTCCTCCTTCGCCACAGCCCATTTCCAGCAGTCCTCAAGGTAGTAGGGGACGACGGTGGAGACCTCCCCGATGTCCATAGTCACCTTGCTGACCCTGCTGCATCCGTTCTCGAGAGCGGTTTTCCGGACTTCGCGTATTATGTGAAAGACTATCCCCAGTTCGTGCATAA
>CAVEDD010000083.1:0-9499 GCA_963614515.1 Treponemataceae bacterium
GAGATATAGACCAAAAAGACAAACAAAGATTATCAAGTTATTTTTTAAGGATTACATAATCAGCGAAAGTCAAAAAATCCTCCCGCTCCGGAGCCACTCCGGAACGGGAGGACAATTATTATGTCGATTACTTCTTTATGCAGCGCACTACGGTCGCATAATCCTTATGGCCGTCGCCCCAGCCCCAATGATCGCAATAGTCATTATATGTCGTGAGATACATTCCTGCGAGGGCGTCGTTGTGCGAGGTCGCACCCCAGAGGGTGAACATCCAGGTCCTGTCGGTGTATCCGCCTGCGGAAGAAATCCATCCGGACTGAGGGATGAACATACCGCCCTCTTCGATGATATTGCTCTTGGTGATTCTGTCAGGAACATTGGTTCCCCAGCCGACAAGAAGACCGTCCTTCGTGAAGCCGCGCTCTCCGGCATACACGCGGATGCAGTTGAAGCTGAAATTGGTCGCGTTCTCCAGAGTGTACGATGCCGGTTCGCAGAATCCGAGGGTCTGGATGATTTCCCAAGTCGTAGGCACCCTCCATCCTTCAGGACAAGGGTCGTTGGCCTCATCCCAGGCTTCATCGTCATCTACTGCTGTTATTCCGTCTTCCGCGAATTTGCGGTGCGGTTCAGAATATGCCTTGCAGGCATCCATAAACCCTTCCACAGGAACCATCCCGTCGCTTGCCGGAACTCCGCCGCCGAAATCTCCTCCGTTCTTCGACGGGTCGAAAGGCCAGGCTTTGTCGCGGTTGAACTGGAAGACGGCGGAAGTCGCCTCCATATCAGTCTCGAAAGTGCCCTTGCCGGAAAGATTGTATGCCGACCAGATGCGTCCCACGCCGTCAAGGCCGACGATGAGCACTTCTCCCTCACCGAGTTCGAGAGGAGCCTGGATGATTTTTGACTGGAGAGCCTTGGTTCCGTTGGAAACCTCGACAATCACCGAACGGGAGTCCGTGGTCGAAACGGCCTGCTCGACAGTAAGTTTCAGCGTGAACGCACCCTCGCCTTCAGTCACCTCGGTCGTGCACCAGTCCGTATTCTCGGTTGACCATTCGGTAAGATTGACAGTCCAGGTGTCATTGCCGGTAATAGTCAGACTGACCTCTCCTTTGTCCGGCCCGACATTGTTGATGACCGGTGACAGTCCGAATTCCGGCTCTGTCTGCGTGTTGTCCGTCTTGGAGCAGGCGGCAAGAAGCATAACTGCCGCGCCTGCGAATAAAAACATCTTTTTCATAATGGAGTTCGTTAAAAATTTTGTGTTATCGTCAATGTTAAAAAAAAGCGATTAATTCATATCAATAATTCGGGTTCTGCCAGAGGTTTGGATTATTGTCGCAATCCTTCTGAGGAATCGGCATACGCTCGTTCTTCCCGAGAACAAAATTATTGTAATCCGCGTCCCTTGTCTTGAGTTCGGAAACCGTGGTCTCATCGAAGCCCCAGCGTTTGAGGTCAATCCAGCGGACGCACTCGAAAGCCAGTTCAAGCCCGCGCTCAATCTTGAGATGTTCCTTGAACGCCTTGTAGTCGGTGGATATGGCCGGGTCGGTGTAGTAGAGACTTGAGGAGATGTCCGGAAGTCCGGCGCGGTTGCGCACCCGGTTCATATACCCGACAGCCTCCGCAGTCGGTCCGCCGTTGATTTCATTGAGACACTCGGCATAGAGCAACAGCATATCGGCAAGCCTCAACGACCGGAAATTGTTGTCGTTCCAGTAGTAGAGCGGAGTGACATCGGTCGAATATTTCTTGATGAAGACTCTCTGATTGTCAGTTGCGGAATATTTGTACTCGTTCCAGGTCTTGCCGTAAATCAGCTGGTCGGGATGTTCGGGAAAATCCGTCTCGGCCTGTGCGTACCAGCAGGTGTAGAACAGGCGCGGGTCGTTCTTTCCGTCCGTGGTCTTCTCCCTTTTGAAATATTCCACGACCCATCTGTTGCACTCGATGTTGTTCCATCCCGTGCCTTTCGGAGACTGGTTCACCTCTATCTGCGTGCCCACCTGGGCGTTTGCGTCAAGATAGTTGTCTGTCTGGTCAAAGCCGACATAGTTCGCGAGGGAGAACTGGATTTCATAGAGAGATTCGCAGTTGTTCTCCTTCTTGCAGTCGAAATTGTCCTGCCAGTCCGGTTCAAGGCTGTAGAGAGACTTGCCCTCGCCCTCGACAATCCAGTTCAGGCACTTCTCCGCCTCCGCCCATTTCTTGTGCTGCATATACACCTTGGCGAGCAGTCCGTACGCCGCACCCTTTGTCGGGCGGGCCACTTCCTTCGTCCTTTCGAGAGGGAGATGTTCGACAGCCCAGGTCAAGTCGGACTCAATCTGAGTGAAGACTATGTCCGCCTGTTTCTCCGGGTCATCCTTGGTGTTCGACGGCTGATCCGAAGCGGAAGACGTCTTCGTTATCAGAGGGACATTGTCCCACATCGCGACCATATAGAAATAGTAGAAAGAGCGCAGCCAAAGTGCCTGAGCCTTCATATCCAGACGGTTCTCCTCGCTGTCGAACGCCACGGAAGCATCGTCTATGTGGTCGAGCACCTGATTTGCGCGGTTGACGGCCGTCCAGTGCTCCTGCCACATCTTGACATTGCACTCGTTGAAATTGTAGTCCGTGAATTTGAACTTCGTCCATTCGTTGAGCTCCGTCCAGCCGGCATAGCTCACGCCGTCGTCCGCCATCCCGTTGAGCTGGGTGTAGATGTTGCGGGTCCAGGTCCCCTGACGGTAGAACATCGCATACACGGCATTAAGGCCGGCATTCATATCATCCTGTGTCTTCCAGAACATTCCGGTGGAGAGTCCGTTCTCATTCTGGATGTCGAGCACATCGCAGGAACTTATTCCGCAGACTGCGGCGGCAACGGCTATTATTGCTGTAAAACGCTTCATGGTTCAGGAATTTCTAAAAGGTGAATGAAACCGAAAACTGTACTGACCTCGGGTTAGGGAAGGAACATCCGTCATAACCGATGGTGTAGATGCCGCTGTCCGCAAACTCCGGGTCGAGTCCGGAATATTTCGTGAATGTGACGAGGTTCTTCGCTGTCACGGAGAATCTCACGGCCTCAAGCTTCACTTTCGAAATGATGGAGGCAGGCAGGCTGTATCCGAGAGATATGTCGCTGATTCTGAAGAATGAACCGTCCTCGAGCCATCTGTCCTGATCCGCCCGCGAGTTTCTCGTGTCCCCGTAAAGGGCGCGAGGAGTCGTCGTCGAAGGATTGTTGACCGTCCACGGGCTGTAGTCGTTGAAATTGTTCTGGTTTGTGGAGAAATCAGCCGCAGTCGCCCGCGCACCGTTATAGACTTTCTGACCGAAACGGCCGTAACCGGAGATGTTGAGGTCGAGTCCTTTCCACCCAAAGGACAGGTTGAGACCTGCATAAAGCTTCGCCCAAGGGCTGCCCACAATCTGCCTGTCTTCGGAACTTATGATTCCGTCGCCGTTGTAGTCGTCGTAGATTACATCGCCCGGCTTGGCATCCGGCTGAATGACAACGCCGTCGGCATTCTTATGGTTCTGCACTTCCTCTTCGGACTGGAAAATGCCGAGAGTCCTGTAGAGATACCACTGCCCGAGCGGCTGCCCTATCTCTGACTTGGAAAAGGCCGTGTAATAGACCGTGTTTCCGTATCCGAGACCGAGAACCTTGTTCCAGCAGGTCGAGAGGTTGGCGTTGACCGCGTAGGAGAAATCCTCCACGTTGTCATGCCAGCCGAGTTCGAACTCGATTCCGCTGTTCTGGAGAGAACCCGCGTTCACTGTCGGAGCACCGCCCTCATTCCCGGTCGTGATGAGGACCGGAAGGGAGAGAAGCAGATCGGAACTTTTCGAATAATAGTACTCCGCAGATGCCGTGAGCCTTGTCCTCAGAGCGGTGAAGTCCACACCGACATTCGCCGTGGTCTTCCTTTCCCACACGAGGTCGTTGTTCGTCAGGTTCGACTGGGTCTTGCCTATCACTATGTTGTCGCCGTCCATAACCGCACGCGGAGCAGTGTTTATGGTCGCCTGATAGTCCCAGGCTCCGATGTTGGTGTTTCCGAGCGTGCCGAGGTTCGCGCGGAGCTTCAAGTCGTCAATCCAGCTGACATTGAAGAACTTCTCCCGGCTTATGCGCCATCCGAGCGATGCTGAACCGAAGTTTGACCATCGGGTGTCCTTCGGAAGCCTCGAAGTGCCGTCACGGCGGCCGGTGAGCTGGATGAGGTAGCGGTCGTCGAAGGAGTAGTTCACTCTGGCGAAATATGACATCAGGGCATACTCGATGTAACTCCCGGTGCAGGTCTGCGTGCCGGTTGCCGAATTGAATGAGGTGATGTACTGGTCGCCCACGACAAGCGGGTCGAGCTTCGTCTCGCCTCGGTACTCCTCGTGGAATTTGTCCAGAGACCAGCCGGCGACAGCCCCGATGTCGTGCCTTCCGACGGTTTGCGAGTAATTGAGCGTAGGCTCTACGATTATCCTGTCGTGCTTCGCGGTCGAATAGGATATGTAGGCGGCGTCATTCCCCTGACCCATCGTCCAGTTCCCCGTCTTACGCAGAGTCGAGGTTTCTCCGAAATAGTTCTTGTAGGAGAAATTCACTTTCGCGTTGAGTATGTCCTTGATTATGTCGAACTTCCCGAATATGTCGCCGTAGAGATACTGCGCCGCGTCGTCGCTGTGGAGAATCTCGTTCTGGGCCACCGGGTTCAAGGCATAGGTGTTCGCCCGGTCAGGGTCTCCGTAACCGTAGCCGCCGCTGTGGCTCGAATCATAGACCGGGATGGTCGGCGGCATCGCAATGAAGTTCGCCCACGGATTGCCGGTCAGGTTGGAAGTCTTGGATTTGGTGAAGAAGAAATTCTCACCGTATTCGAAGCGGCCTTTCCTTCCTGAAGTGTTCACGCGGAAGCCGACCTGCTCGAAGCCGGTGTATTTCAGGGCTCCGCCGTCATTCTTGTAATTGACGGAGGCATAGTAGTTCACGGATTTGCTTCCGCCGGAAAGGGAGACGTTGTAGTTCTGGATGAGAGCCGTCCGCAGCATCTCGCTCTGCCAGTCGGTGTCTCCGTCGTAATGATTCTGGAGAGCCTTCACGCCGCTCACTCCGGAGAGTATGGCGTTTTCGTACGCCATATCATCGTATTTCTTGTATGTCGCCGCGTCCATCAGGTCGTAGCGCGGAAGCCAATAGACCTGGACTCCCCCGTCGAACTTCACCTTGAGGTCGCCGGTCTTTCCTTTTTTGGTCGTGATTATGACAACGCCGCTGGCCGCACGGGAGCCGTAGATTGCCGCAGAGGAGGCATCTTTGAGAACCTGTATGGATTCGATGTCCTCGACATTGAGTCCGAGTTCGCTTCCGCCGTATGAGCCGTCAACGATGAAGAGCGGCGAGTTACCGGTGAATGAACCGATGCCTCGGATCTTGATTGAAGCGCCCGAACCGGGCTGACCGCTCGAAGTGATGTTCACGCCGGAAACGAGTCCCTGCATCGACTGCACCACTCCCGATGAAGTACGGTCCTGAAGCGACTGCTCGCGAACCGTGGAAACAGAGCCGAGAAGGTCTTTTTTCTTGACTGTTCCGTATCCGATTACGACCGATTCTTCAAGAAGTTTTTTGTCTTCCCTGAGGACGACATCCATTTCCCCGGATGCCGCGAGTTCGGCCGTCTCGAAGCCTATGCTGCTGAATGTCAGTACCCCCCCCCGAGGAATTTCTATCGAGAAGTTACCGTTCCCGTCCGTCACGACTCCGACAGTCTTTCCGTCAGTCTGCGCGACAACGGAGACTCCTGCAAGCGGTTCGCCCGCCTCGTCGCGGACACAGCCGTGTGTCCGGTTCTGCGCAAGCAGGGAAACGGAGGTGAGCGCGACTGCAATCAGGATTGCTGTTATTCGTTTCATAACTTATTCTGTTCTAAGTGTTATCCTTGGTGTCATTTATTTTGTTCCGCTGTCTCGCTCCGAGTTTTCATTCAGCGGTTTCATACCACGATGCCGTTCCGCGATTCCGTTTCAGTTTCATTCTGCGACTTCATTGCGGAACGGGATTGACGGCTGGGCGCCCATACGGGTCACGGAGATTGCGGAGGACTTGGAGGCGAAAATGCAGGCGTCCCGGAGGCTGCGGCCTTCCGAGAGGGCGACGCAGAGCGCTCCGTTGAAAGTGTCCCCGGCCGCCGTGGTGTCGACCGCCTTGACCGTATTTGCAGGAATGACACCTCGGAAATCCTCCGAAAGGACATACGCGCCTTTTGACCCGAGGGTTATCACCACGTTCTTCACACCCTTGGCGACCAAGGCCTCGGCTGCTGCGACCGCTTCCCCGGCGTTTGTCACCGGAAGCCCCGTGATGAGCTGGGTTTCAGTGCGGTTCGGGGTGATGAGCCAGAGTTTCGAGAGAAGGGAGTCGGAAAGTTCCGCTGCGGGTGCGGGGTTGAGAACCACCTTCGTGCCCGCCGCGAACGCCCGCGAGGCCGCATATTCCACAGTCTCCATCGGAGTCTCGAGCTGCATCAGGACAAAGTCCGCAGCCTCAATCTCCTTTTCAGCTGCATCGATTTCAGCCTTGCCGAGTTCGGAGTTGGCTCCCGGGGCGACCACTATCACGTTTTCCGCCTCAGCATCCACGAAGATGGAGGCGACACCCGACGGCACGCCGTTCTTGACGGAAACGTGCGCAGTGTTCATCCCCTCGCGGTCATATCCGGCGAGCGCATCCCGTCCGAAAAGGTCATCCCCGACACAGGCGATGAAAGTGACATCTCCGCCGAGTCTCTGCGCGGCGACCGCCTGATTCGCCCCCTTTCCTCCGGCAGCCATCATAAAGCGGCCGCCGAGGACTGTTTCTCCGGGTTCAGGTATGCGTGAGGTGCTGATTACGAGGTCAGTGTTCGAACTGCCTATGACGACTATTTTTCCCATTATTCGAGTGTTATAATCCTGTGGGCTGCGCCGATTGGCGCAAACGATTGCGCAAAAGTATTCATAAAAGAATGAAAGATACCCAATCCGACAGGATTATTTTGCATTCGAGGACAAATTTTCTGCGCAAGAAATTTGATTTTCTTGCGCAAATGTCGTAGTTTCGCACTATGAAATCCACACTCGAAACCATAGCCGAACGCACCGGCTTCTCGACCTCAACCGTGTCAAGAGTGCTGAGCGGCAAGTCGAAGGACGGTAGAATCTCCGAAAAGACAGCGGAAACAATCAGGAAGGCGGCGGAGGAGACGGGATACACCCCGAACATCCTCGCCCAAAACCTGCGCAAAGGCAAGACATTCACCATCGGGCTGGTCGTGCCGGACATCTCCAATCCCTATTTCGCGGAAATCACGAGCGTCATAGTCGCCGAAGCGAAGAGGGGCGGATATACGACGATTGTCACCGACACGATGGAGAACGAGTCCGCGCAGAACGACTCGGTCTGCGCCCTCGTGTCGAGAAAGGTGGACGGAATGATAATAGTCCCCTGCGGCTCCGACCCGAAATTCCTTGAGGAAATCAACGGGCAGACGATGCCGGTGATACTCGTTGACCGCTATTTCGAGAACTCGCGTCTGCCATACGTCTCGACGAACAACCGGCAGGGAGGCTTCGACGGGACGGACATCCTGCTGCGCAACGGCCACAGGAAAATCGCCTGCATCCAGGGCAGTCTCGCCTCAGTCCCGAACCGCCGGCGCATCGAAGGCTACAGGGCGGCCCTGAGGAAAGCGGGGCTGGAGACGGAAGAGAGAATCGTCGGGAACGACTTCACGGTGCAGAACGGCTATGTCGAGACAAAGCTGCTTCTTGAATCTCCGGACAGGCCCACGGCAATCTTCGCCCTGAGCAACACCATCGGTCTCGGGGCTATACGCGCCATACGCGAGGCCGGACTGCGCATCCCGGAGGACATCTCAATCGTCTCCTTCGACAACAACATCTACCTCGACTACCTCATCCCCGCCGTCACGCGCATCGGCCAGAGGGTCGAAGAGATGGGCAGGATGGCCGTGAAGCTGCTTCTTGAAAGCATCCGCGGACAACGCAGGCTCTGTTCCCAGATTGAGCTGTCCGCAGAAACCATTCTCCGCGAATCAGTCGCCGCCCCCGTCGGGGTTGAACTGTCCTGAAGCCGGGACTTGCAACCGGCGCAGGGAGCGGGCATCCCTGACTGAGCGGAAATCGAAAAAACATTGCTAAATTTGTGGTGGATTAAGCCATACGACAGGACAAACCATATAACAGACAATATATCATGATTCGAATGACCGAAAGCTGGAGGTGGTACGGACCGGATGATCCGGTGAATCTCAGCTACATCAGACAGGCAGGCGTGACCGACATCGTCCACGCCCTGCATCATATTCCCAACGGAGAGGTATGGACAGTCGGGGAAATCCGGAAAAGGCAGGAACTCATAGCCGCCTCCGGGCTGAAATGGAGCGTCGTGGAGAGCGTGCCTGTGCACGAGCACATCAAGACCAGGGAGGGGGAATATCTCAGATATATCGAGAATTACAAGCAGAGCATACGCAATCTCGCGGAATGCGGCATACATATAATCACATACAATTTCATGCCGGTGATTGACTGGACGCGGACCGACCTTCAGTTTCCGATGCCGGACGGCTCGCGTGCACTGAAGTTCGAGAAAGCGGCGTTCATGGCCTTCGACCTTTTCATTCTCGGGCGCAAGGCCGCTTTCGACGAGTGGTCGCCGGAGGAGATTGCCGTGGCGAAAAAACGCTACGAAAAGATGGACGAGGCCGAGATTCAGCTTATCACGAGGAATATGATTGCCGGACTGCCAGGAAGCGAGGAAAGCTTTACTCTTGAGCAGTTCAGGCAGGCCCTTTCACGCTACGACGGGGTGACCGGGGAACAGTTGAGGGACAACCTCATATTCTTCCTGCAGCAGGTCTGCCCGGTTGCGGACGAGTGCGGCTCGGTGATGGTGATTCACCCGGACGACCCGCCTTATTCCCTGCTCGGGCTTCCGCGCATTCTCTCCACGGCGGAGGATTTCCGCCGCATTGTCTCCGCAGTGCCGAATCCGTCAAACGGCCTCTGTCTCTGCACAGGCTCGTTCGGAGTACGTGCCGACAACGACTGTCCGGCGATGATGCGCGAATTCGGCGACAGGGTGGGCTTCGTGCATCTTCGTACGACAAAACGCGATGCGGAGGGCAATTTCTACGAGGCTAACCTGCTCGAAGGCGATGTCGATATGTACGCAATGATGAAGGCGCTTCTCGAAGTGGAACAGCGGCGCGGAGTGAGCATCCCGGTACGTCCGGACCACGGACATCAGATGTGCGATGACCTCGGACGCAAGTCAAACCCCGGCTATTCCTACTACGGGCGGATGCGGAGCCTGGCTGAGCTGCGCGGGCTTCAGGAGGGTGTCATCCGAAGTCAAAGATGACGCGGTCGGGATTTTTGCCAGGACAAAATCGCGTGAAATGAAAATGGATTGCCACATATGCAAAACAACAGCCAATAT
>CAVEDD010000084.1:0-9479 GCA_963614515.1 Treponemataceae bacterium
CGCCGTCCCGAAGTTCTTGAAGACGGAGACGTTAACCCTGTGTCTCCTCTTTTCCACGTCCTTTTCCGCGTCCTTTTCCGCGCAGTCCCGCTCCGGACCGGTCTCAAGAACGCCGTCACCGGCGGAGCACCTTTTATAACGTTTCTGCCTGTCCCTCAGACATTCTTCTTTCTCAATATATTCCGCAATATTCCGGGCAAGTTCTATCCCGCTCCCCTCCACGACGATGTCTATGTCCTTGTTAGGCCGCTGAAGGAAGCAGTCCCGCACATATCCCCCTATGACGAACGCCCTCACGCCCGTTTTCTCAGCAACTTCAGATACGATTCTGAAGATTTCGTGATTAAGAAATTCCTTGTACTCCCCCATATATCACTTATCGCTCCATTATTTCTCCGCCAATTTTCGCTTAGTCCATTTTCTCCGCACACAAAGACTCCCCGTCCGGTCATTCCCCGCACATCCTGTCATAACTCGGATAATCCTTCATCTGCGCCATAGCTCCGTCGCCGGCGAAGGCAATGCCCAATGTCTTGGTCCCGTTCGTCATAAACACATACTTCACTTTCAGAATCATATTGTACCTCGCGACCTGCATCAGCACATCGCCGGTCAGCTCGACATCCGGCCGCTTGCACTCCACGACCGCCAGAGGTTTCGCGTCGCGCCCATAGACGACAATGTCGGCCCGCAGACTCTTCTCCCCCAGTGTGAATCCGACCTCAGACATCATCATATGCTCCGGCACGCCCATCGTCTGTTTCAGGACTGCATCGATGAACCACTGCCGCACGCCTTCCTCCGGAGTCAGCGCCACCATTTTCTTCCTCAGCGGATCCCATATTTCATCCTTGTTCAACATTTCAATCATTTATAAATCAACTTGTAACAATTATAGTTTCACACAGAGTCCTAAAACAACGGCTATTCCGAAACTGAGAAATGTTCCTGCCAAAACATACTCTGTTTTGGCGGTATCCGTATCTTTGAAACGAAGCAGCGATTTGGCGGCCACGACAAAACCAACGGCCTCAAACTGTCCGAAAATCACCAGGATGAGAGTGAGCAGGCGCTCCAGATTGCCAATGAGAGCCCCGGCATTCTTTATCTCGGAACAAGACTTTGACTCGCCGATTTTATAACAATCCAAAATCAATTTTATCAGTATATTGGCTGGTTTCAGGCATAACAGGACGGCAAGAAAAAACATCGGGAAATCGAAAGTTCCCCATACCCTTGGAAAGCAAGACAATAATGTAATGGATTCCATGTCATTGATTTCCCAATAAATCGCGATAGTCAACAGAACTGCAACATGTGCCAGCTGGTCACAGACAAATGTCGGAAGTCCCTTATTGGTCATATAGGCTTTTTCCAAATCAATCACACAATGGGAGAATGCGATGACGGCTGCGCACCACCAGAATCCGGATGAAGGAACCATCAGCCACGACAAAAGCCCGATGACCAGTGAATGAGCATACAGATACGGACTGCGGAACTTCTTCTCTTCTTTATTTCGGCATTGTTTATCGTTCTGCAGATAGAAATCCCCCAAGACGTGAGCAATAAGCAAGGGAACGAATATCGATGAGCTCATATTCTGGAAAAGTTTATTTGTTCAAAACAATTAACCGCTGTTTCCAGACAACTCCAGTTGGCGACAGACGCGCGCTGATTTACACCGGACTGCGTAATGGACAGGAGAGAGGCGATGTCCGATTCTTTCATTGACAACAATTTATAATACAGAACCTCAGACTGACGTCTTGTCGCGCCGTTCAATATTGAGTCAACCAATGTTGTTATAGTCGTCAGCAGCATTGAATACTCTTTGTTTTCTCCGACAACTACAAAGGAGCATTTATTCTCCGAATGCATGCTGTCGACTGCACGTCCGGAATAATAGATGGCCTCTCCATCCATTATGCCATTCTTTCGGTCAACGAGCCTCATGTCCCCCAATCCGATTGCCATCCTCATCCCATATCTTCTAAAAAGTTGTGTTCGGGAATCTTTGGCAATGTCCAAGGACTTGATGGCGGTCTTCAGCAACAATGCCACGCGCAACGCGGCTTTAGGTTCCGGCATGACACATTCGATACAATCCCCTTTCACAAGCCTCCCCCAAAAGCCTTCATAATGTTTTTCCAACATTACGACAGTCTCATTTATCCTTGCCTGCAGCGTCACTATCTCTGTGGGAGAAAGCGATGTCGAAGACACGATGTCGGCAGAAATTGTAGCCTGCATAGCTATACAGATATTAAATTTTCGATGACAAATATACTGCAAATTCCTAATAATAGCAGCGACAAAATAAGGAAAAAGGATTATAATCACCCAATATAAGGAAAAAGACTTATATTTAGCAATTATAAGGTTATTAACTTATAGTTTGTGAGATAGCATAAAATATATCTCACCTTTTGGGGCTTATTTTTAATGATTACTTAGACAGACCGTTTTTGACATAATGAATGACGCACAAATTGTTAAATTTGCAGCCGCAAACGATTTCCAAACCATATCATACGATGAAAAAGACGATTGAGATAATATATGAGGACAAATGGTTGGTGGCAATCGACAAGCCGTCGGGGCTGATGAGCGTGGCGGGGAACCGGAAAGATGTGGAGACGGCTTATATGCTTGTCAATGACTACCTTATGCACAAGTATAACGGACGGGTGAAGGCTCACGTGCTGCACCGTCTGGACCGGGACACTTCCGGAGTGCTGCTGTTCGCGAAGGACTTCGGGGTGAAGAGGGCGATGACTGACAACTGGAACGAAAGAGTCTTGGAGAGGAAATATGTGGCGGTGGTCGACGGAGTGCCAGGTGCCGGGGGAAATCCTGACGGAAAAACATCATCGGAATCAAGCCGGAATACGGACGGGGGAACGGACACCGGACTTCCTCACGGAAGGATTGTCAGCTGGCTGACTCAGAATGAGGGGAATTTCATGGTCTATTCATCGCTGAAGGACAACGGCGGGGAGATGGCGGTGACAAACTGGATGGTGCTCAAGACCGACGGGAGTCGTTCGCTCGTGGAATTTCTGCTTGAAACCGGACGAAAGAATCAGATAAGGGTCCAGGCGGCGACACATCTGCACACTCCGGTGCTCGGTGACCCGAAATACGGCGATGCCGGTTCAGCACGGAGACTGTGCCTTCACGCCAAGGGACTCTCCGTCGTGCATCCCGTGACAGGCAAGGTATTGAGAATCACGGCAAATACGCCACGCTACTTCAACGGTCTTGTCGGAGACGGGCAGAAAGCCGGTTCAGAGCAGGTGGAGAGCGGAAAGAAACCGCCTGTACAGCACGCGGAGACGGCCGACAGACGCGGCAGATGAGAATCTTCCCCGGCAACGCACTGCCACGGCTTCGAGCATCTGAGCTTTTCTGACTGTCTTTGCCCGTTTCCCGGTGCTTTCGTACGGATGAGTGACGAGATACTCCGGGACATAATCCAGCCTCAGGCCGGCCTTGAGACAGTCCGACAGAAAAACAGTCTCCTCGCCGCCCTCCGGCCAACGGGACGATCCGAGACCGAAGTTTTCATCGAAGCGGATTCTCTCCGACAGCACGGGAGAAAGGCGGAACGCAATTTCAATGGAACTGAAACAGAAAGGTCCGTAGACCGGTATCTGCCGCAGTTCATATTCCCTGTCGGGATAGCACTTGAAGGGAGGCTGCCCCTCCGGCGTGGCTATGCGGAAACATATCGCGTCTGTTGCAGGGCGTTCCCCGAAAACCTCAATTATGCGCGTAAGCTGCTTGTCAGTGTAACTGACGTCATCGTCTGAAATCAGGCACAACTGATTATTCAGGGCATCAGGCTCAATTTTTTCTTCTTCCGATTCCTGCCGGCGGTCATTCTGCCGTTTGCCGGCCTTCAGGACAGTTTCAAGGACATCAAGGCAATGGTTGCGGTTCTGACTGACACCCTTTCCTGCAAACTGAGAATAGACGACATCACTCCGTCCGAACGCGAGGCGGGTCTCCTCCGGAATCCCGGGATGAGAGTCCGCATAGTCCGGAGACATCTGGTGCGAGACGATGTAGCGGACATCCCTCCTCTGCGGAAGGAATATCTTCGGGACATCGGAGACGGACTCGTTATAGCAGGATATCAGAATGTTAAGTTTCATCATCTGGAGAAAAAATTGTGTCGGGTTTAGAGCCGGTTATGAAAATGGCGAAGAAAGTCTTCCGGAGCCTAATAGTGACGCGGCCTTATCCGCAATGTTTCGCAGACTATGGCGCTTGCCCTGTAGAAGCAGGCGGAAAAACGGGGGCTTGAAAGCCGGTAGAGTAGCAGATTCGGAATCTGTCCCGGCCGCAGGGAGAATATCCCCCCGCAGCGGTTCAGTTCGGGGTCGAGGCGCATATAGTGATAGAGTCGAGAGATGTTGTCGGAGGTGCAGAGCTTCGTGCGGCGTGTCGCGAAGACAGTGAGTATCCGGCAGATCAGCCGGCCCGTGAGATCCTTGTGACATAGTGACTTGACCTTGACACTGTCCGGGAATGCCCTTTCAAGGTCGCGGAGCGTTTCAGAATATGGCCCGAGGAGCGACAGAAGTTGCGTGATATGCCTGTCGGAACTTAGATCCGAAGAAAGGCCGGACGCGCCGTCGCGGTAGATGTAGGTGCAGCGCGGCACTGTCATCGCGATGTCGCAGCGAAGCAGAAAACGGAACAGGAACAACATATCCTCTCCGTATGAGAGGGCAGGCTCGAAACGCAGTGAATATCTGTCAATCAGCGACTTCCGGAAGAGTTTCCCCCAGACGGGACGCAGGTAGGAACCGTTGTCGCAAAGATTGTCGTCGATGAACTCCGGAAGCTCGCCGTGGCGGTAGAGCCGGCTTTCCTCAGGTGCGGGAGCAATCGCGGAGCCGTTCAGCAGCCTGTAGCCGCCCACATATAGATCCGCCGCATCAGCCGAAATGGTGGCCAGCCAGTCGGAAAGGCAAGCTTTGGGCAGAATATCATCGGAATCTACAAAGGTGACATAGTCCCCCGCCGCCATTTTCAGACCCGCATTTCTTGCTGAACTGACACCGCCGTTCTTCTCGTGGACAACACGGATGCGTTCGTGGATTGCCGCGATTGCATCGCATTTTTCGGCGCTGCCGTCCGTGCTGCCGTCATCGACGAGAATCAGTTCGCAGTCCTCGAAAAATTCCGGAGAGAGAATGGAACCCACCGTGTATTCTATGGTTGCCGCTGCATTGAATACAGGAACTATCACGCTTATTTTCACCGAGTTCATATACTTGTTTCAAATTATCCACACATTCAGGCCCAGCCCCTGCTTTCTTTCAGCAAGCGTTAAGGATCACTCTCTTTCAACTCAAGTTCGCCCTCAAAAACTCACATGATTCCGCGCGGAGCAGTCCAAGCCTCGCATCGACGCTCTCCCAGTCTATTTCGGATTCCGGAATGGAGTCTTCCACGTTGCACAGGAGACGGCTTTCAAGTCCGAACTGTTCAAGCAGCCAGATGATTCGTGACAGTCCCCTGCTGCGGTTTCCCACAACGGCGAAAGGCCTGTGGAACAGGATGGAGAACACGCAGGCGTGGAATGAATCAGTGAGAACGAAACCGGCATCCGCAATGCCTTCAATCCACGATTCAACGGACGGCTGCACCCTGAGCGATATTTCTTCCCTCCCGCGAGGGTCTGCGCCGAGGAAGCGGCGGACCGGAATCGCAAGCTGTCTTTCAAGGCTTGCCACAAGATCCGCAGTTTCTGCCGTGTTGTCAAGAACATATTCAAATACCCCGGAGTTTCCGTCATTTTCCGGACTCTCTCCGCAGGTCGTTCCGGGTTGTTCTCCGGCCGTGAAACCCTCTCGGGAATCCTCTGTGAAACCATCTCGGAAAACCTTTGTGAAACCCTCTCTGGAATCCTCTGTGAAACCCTCTCGGAAATCCTCTGTGAAACCCTCTCGGGAATCCTCTGTGAAACCCTCTCGGGAATCCTCTGTGAAACCCTCTCGGGAATCCTTCGGGGAATCCCCGCGCGCCCCGACCAGACGGCGATAGTCTCCGGCATCGAGCAGCATGGTCGGGTCAAGGACGGTCACGGCTTCCACCCCGAGATGTTCGGCGGCATTTTTTACTCCGGAGTTCTCCCGGAACGAAAGAGCGTTGAAACGCCCGGCAAGTCCTGCGGCAAGTGCAGTCTGCCGCTCCGTATATTCCCAAGCGTCACATCCGAACGACACGGCATAGGCAATCCTGCGCACATCCCGTCCCCCGCCACTTTCTTCCCCCGCAGAAGAGCAGACCCGAGTCCGTCCGGAATCACCCCGGGTGAAGTCATTTTCCCAGGTGAAGTCCAGAAAGGAATGCATCAGCGCGGGATTATATTTCGGCCGCCACACCTGGTCGCTGCCGACGACGAATGCGTCATAATCCGAAGCCCTTATTTCGCTGAACGATGATATATACCGTATATTCAGATATTTACGAAAAAATCTCACAAACTCCTTCCCGATGATCGGAAACTCCCCGTTTATGCAGCGTTCGCGGAAAATCTCGACATCACTGCGGCGCAGCGCATATTTCCGGAACGAACGGGTCAGAAACTTGCGCACGGCGGCCGCCCCTTCCGGTTCAGGCATAATCTTGTCAGACTGGATGATTTCCACCTCATTGCCCATAGCCTCCAGAACGCGCTGCAGGGCGAAGGCCTGAAGAACCCCGCCGTAGTTCGTGTGCAGCTGCAACGTTATGATTGCCACTTTCATAAATTACCGTGTTCCCGCGTCTTGACGCAGTTTTTAGACTTGAAGTTTTTGGGGGACTTTTCCTGTCCCTCAGCCGAGCCGTAGCCGCCGTTATGCCAGATTGAGCGTTCAAAGACATCTCCCGGGACTTCCGTGAGCTTCAGGGACGGCGAGATGCCGGCAAGGGCTTCGGACCCCCTCTCGGAGAATACGCTCACGACACTCACTCCCATCGGGTCAAAAACCTGTGGCATAAGCTTTTCCACGCCCCAGAAATCGCCGAGGCTGATATCCGCCCCGCTGCGGCCGTTGCGGTGGGGGCAATTACGGCAGGACTCGCGGACATTGGCTCCGGAAAGAAAGTCCTGCATAAACGGAACTTGAACATATGGCTCGGAGAGCGTCCTGACACTTCCGTCCGGCATGTTCAGTCGGATCGTCACCCGGTAATCCTTCCAACCGCCGGCGGATTTGTCACGGAAATTGACTCCGGCGAGCGATGCCGCGCCACAGGATTCGAGCAGACCTCCGGCGTATGCCCTCCACGCGGAACGGAGCGGCGCGCCGTGACAGAGAATCTCCACAAGCAGCAGGCGTGCTGCAAGGTTACCGGCTTCCCCGGAATTGAGTGCGGCATCCTCTCCGGCAGGTTGCCCTGAGACTTCGGAAGCGCTGTCATCAGTAATACTCCCCGAGATGAACCTGCGGAGCGAAGCGACCTGACAAGGCGTCCCGACAAACATCACGCGATGGCCCTCCGAAAGCAAGTCCCTGATTTTCAAGAAACAGCCGTCAAGGGAGGACTGGACATACTTGCTCCGCATCATAGGTTTCAGAGACTCCTCATCGTAAGCGATTGCGTGGTGCACTCCCATGAAATCTTCATCCCAGACTGCCGCGCAGACCGCACCTCCGTCCGTGACGAAGCGGCGGGCCAGTTCGTAGAAGACACCGCCTGAAGAACTTGCAGAGAGGACTTCCCCGGAACGGTTCGTCGCGGCATAGACTTTCAGAGGAAGTTTCCCGAAGCGGGCAAGCGCACTGTCCCGATGTCTGAGCCTTTTCCGCAGCAGTGAAAGGAACGCGGCGCGCTCCCCTGCCGTGCACCCGACGGCCCACGCGGAGAAAACCACCGCGCACATCGCAATCAGTATCGTCAGAACCGGATGAAGCCGCCATCCCAGCACCCCGGGAAGCGCAGGCGGCACGCAGGCACACGCAGTCACCGCGACTGCCCGCAGCCAGACCTCCTTGAGCCAACGCCACACATCCATCCCCGCCATCCCCCGAAGCAGGACGAGCCTTGCGAACATTGCAACCTGTGACAGTACAATCGCCACGACAACGACCCATTCAACGCCCATCCCGAGACTGAGCAGAAGCCAGGAAAGAGGGATGTTAAGCAGGAGGATTCCTCCGACGACAATCTGATATCTCTTTATGTCCCCGGTCGCCAATTGCAGAGTAATCAGCGGGTTGGAGAGCGAATCGCTCAGAATCAGCACAAGCATGAGGCGGACGAAGACTGGGGCGTAGTCAGGAACTGACTTGAGCCACAGCCCCAGCAGGGAGTCGGTCTCAAAAATCAGGGGAAGGGCGAAAAAGAGAATCAGGTAGAAGGAGAATTTCGCCGATTTACGCACGAGCCGGTGCATATATCCGTGTTCCCCGGACGCATAGGACTTCGTTATCTGCGGATTCACGGCCGTCATGAAGTTGGAGACAAAGCCCTGCACCGCACCGCTGAGCTGCATGGCGACTGCGCGTCCGGCATTCACCGCCGGACTCGGGGAGTAGAGGTTTATGAGTATGTTGCCGCCATAGTCCTTGAGCACTCCGGCACTCACCCCGATGAAGTTCCAGCCGGCAAAACCGAACATCTCACGGAGGATTCCCCGGTCAATGCCTCCGTCTGTCCCGCAGTCAATCCCCCCGCCGGCTTCCCTCTCGACATCGTCTCTCCGTTCCGTAACTCCACTGCAGGCTCCGTCTCCCAGTTCCATAACTCCCCTGCCGGCTCCGTCTCCCAGTTCCGTAATTCCCCGTCTGCATTCCGGGAAATGCCGCCTGCAATAAAACAGATAGAAAACTCGCACGCACAGCGCCACAAGGCACATCAGCAGCGCGTACCACACCAGAGAGTCAATCGGCGAAACTGCAAGCAGCAGCGCGACGGCGAGTTTCGCGAAACCCTCGAAGAGTCCGGCAGCCGCGAACGCCCCCATTTTCTCGTGCGCGATTATGGCGGCGTTGTAGGGAAGACTCAGAAGATTGATCACGAAAGTCAGCAGCGAAAACTGCAGCACAATCTGAGCGGCTGCGACGCGGTCCGGCGGAATGGTCATCTTGTTTCCGATGAACCATATCCCCGCAGGTTCTCCGACGGCAATCACCACAAGAGCCAGAACAAGCTGCACAAGTACGGCGCAGCGGAAAATTGCGCGCAGCCGTCCGCCTCCCCGCCCGAGTTCAAAGGTTATGAAGCGTGAAATCGCGGAGGACAGCGCTCCGGAAATGATTCCGAACATGGCCACCACTCCCCCGACGACATTATAGATTCCGTAGTCCGTCTCCCCGAGCGAGGCGAGCACCACCCGCGAGGTGTACAGCCCCACGAGCAGGAGAACCGCCATTCTGAAGTAGAGCAGCAGCGTGTTTTTTGCGATTTTCTTCGCACCCGATGCGTTATCCACGGAATATCAGCACATTAAACATTATCCTCGAACTTATTTT
>CAVEDD010000085.1:0-9474 GCA_963614515.1 Treponemataceae bacterium
CGAACTTGCTCCAACTTTGAAAAGTTCAGACGAACTGGTGCAAGTGCTGACAATCGGAATCAATAAAACAAGACGTCGTTAATCGGAGGCTTACAATTGTCGGATTGGAGCAGCCACTTCCAAATTGGAAGGGCATTGATTGTCACGCCGTCCCGCTCAATTGTGTCCGCCTCGTCGTATGTGATTATCATCGGAGTCCAGTCAGGGTTCTTTTTAAAGAAGGAAACGAGCGGTTCCGTCTCACGCTCGAACGTATCCTTGTCTTTCAGTGAATAAGACACTTGAATCGCAAGCCTTTCTTCGTTGACTATGAAATCTATCTCCTTCTCTTTGTTGAGATATGTCACATTTCCCCTCCCATAGACCCGGCAGAGCTGGACAGCCACAAGATTTTCCAGAAGTGCCGGTTCCTGCCTGACGAGGAACAGGTTAAGAATGCCGTTGTCGATGAAGTAATATTTCTTGATCGTCTCCTTGTCGGAGAATTTCGACACCTCATTGCAGATTGGCAGCAGAAGCCAGCTGTCTTCGGCGAACCCTACATAATCTATGGTTGTCGGTACGGAAATCTTTGCTCCTGTTGCGATGATGCTGTTTCTTAACCTGTTGAATGACAGTGGATGCCTGACACTTTCCGCAAGTTTCTTTATCATGATGTTCAGCACTCTGTCATTGCCGATTCTGTGTCTCTGGCAAATGTCTCCGAGGTAGATTTTCTGATAGAGGCTTGAAATCAGATTTCTCTTTGCCTTGAAATTGTTGACTTCCGGCAGCCCCCCGAAGTAGAAGTATTCCTGAAAAGCTCTTAGAACTTCACCTTTTCTGACAGTGGAGTGTTCCCACCCGTCTGACAATCTGATGGACTTTGCCGCAAGGAACTCCCTGAAAGAATAAGGGTAGACATCTACGACAAAGAACCTTCCGCCCAGAGTCGTCTCGACATCCTTACTGAGCATCTTTGCATTGCTCCCCGTGACATAGATGCGGTATTTCGCATCGGCGAGTCTGCGCACAAACTTGTCCCAATGCTCGACATTCTGCACCTCGTCAAGGAATATGAAAGGTTTCTTTCCGGAATGTTCATAATGCACTTCGAGAATGGTGTTCAGGTCTTCGGCTCTCAACTCGACAAGGCGCTCGTCCTCAAAATTGAGGTACAGAATCTCGTCCCACCCGAGGCCTCCGGACAAAAGTTCTCTGACTCTCTGATACATCAGGTATGACTTTCCCGTATGTCTCACCCCGACAAAGACATAATTTCCGTTCTCTTCGAAATCGAAGTCTCTCCGTATGATTTCCGCTGACTCTATTTCGTCCCTTTTGTCAATAATGCATTGACGTATAACGCTTTTGTCTATGGCCATAGCTCACCTTCGTTTTTGCAAAGGTAGTCTTTTTGCCCGGGTTTATCAAATTTTATTAAACAGACTTTATAAAATTATGTCAACTTTATGAAGTTTTGTTTATGGATTCGCATTCTGCGCCGAAAGAGGCTGGATGCCGAAGGCCTTAAGTCCGATTCCGAGGCCAAGAACGGCACTGTTACAAATTTTGATGTATCAAAAATTGTTCTTATTTTTGTATCAAAATCTGTTATACTATGGTGGCGCCATTTGTTTTCGGTCGTTTGGCCGAGGGGGAAAACTTTATTGACCGGGAGAAGGATACGATTCGTTTGTCCGAGAATTTCAGGAGTCTGACAAATACGGTTCTGATTTCGCCGAGAAGGTGGGGTAAGACTTCGCTTGTCCACAAGGCGGCGATGAAAGCCACAGAAGAGGACAAGGAGCTGAAAGTCGTGTTCGTTGACATCTTCAATGTCCGGACAGAGGCGGAGTTCTATGAAAAGATGGCGACGGAGGTCATCCGTCAGACAGCCACGACGGTGGACAACATCCTCTCGACAATACGCAAATATGCATCCGCCATCATTTCGGGAATAAGTTTCGGAGACGCGGCCGCGCCTGCATCGGTTCAGTTTCAGATCAGGGAGCCGCAGATGAGCGCAGATGAAATTCTTGAACTGCCAGAGAAAATAGCAAGAGATCGCGGCATAAGGATAGTCGTGTGTATCGATGAGTTTCAGCAAATCGGAGAGTTCCGGGATCCGAGGGCGTTTCAGGCGAACCTCAGGGCGAAATGGCAACTCCAGCAGCACGTGGCTTACTGTCTCTTCGGAAGCCGCAGACATATGATGATGGAAGTCTTCGGCAAGGCATCTATGCCTTTCTACAAATTCGGAGCGATTTATTTCCTCGAGAAGATTGACGGGGAGTTCTGGCCAGACTTCATTGCCGGAGGATTTGCAAAGACTGGGAAGACCATAAGCGAGGAGCAGTGCAGGGAGATAGTCAGACTTGCGGACAACAATCCCTATTATGTCCAGCAGCTTGCACAGACGACCTGGCTGCATTGCCAGAGCGGAATTTGTGAGGACAGCACAGTGCGGGATGCTTTTGAAGACATACTCAGGCAGCAGGGCGAATTGAACCGAGCTCTCACGGCCACTCTGACGCTTGCCCAGCAGAACCTTCTCCACGCGATGGCAAACGGAGAGCAGTCACTTTCATCGAGGGAAGTCATTGAAAAATACGGGCTGAAATCCACCACTGAAATATCCCGCTCCCGTAAGGCGCTGGTCGCCAAAGACATTCTCGACGACTTCGGGAAATGCTACACTTTTGAAGACCCTCTCTACGAGTACTGGCTGAAAAATATATTTTTCAGGCGGTAGGCCTCTTGTCGCACGTTGAGGATTTAGTAATCCTTAAAAAATAACTTGCTGGAGATTTGCCTCGGATTCTATTCGGCGACTTTCCACGAATCCACGCAGCGGGACTCGGTGGAGAAGCGGATGCCAATCTTGAAGACCTGCCGGGCGTCATCGGCGAACTTGCGGGCATAGCCCTTTGCCTCAATCTGTTCCAATGCGGCCTCGGCGGTGTCATTGATCTTGATTTCAATGATATAGACGAAGCGTGGAGTCTCCACGAGCAGGTCCATCCGTCCTTCCGACGTCGCGTCCTCCGAGTGCACGGTGACATTCTCGCCCAACAGCTGCAGTATGATGCTCATCGCATAGTGGAAGTCCTTCTCTGCATCGCCCTGAATCTGGTAGTTCTGTCTGGCGAAGAAAGCTTCCATCCGTTTCATGAATTCTTTCGGACGGCCGCCGATGAGGTCGCTGCTCATCTGGCGGATGAGGAGGCTGCCGGCGCCCCGGGCGGTGGTGTAGTAGTTCAGGAGGAAGGACAGGAAACCGTTCTTGACTTCAAGGTTCGGGAAACCGAGAGTGTATATGCCCGTCACCTCGTCGTAGGACTTGATTGTGAGGTATCCGCTCTGATAAAGCAGCGGCACGGGATTGTGGAACGCCGTGTCAATCTCGGTAAGCAGGGTGGAGTCGGCCTCTTCGGTGGCGATGCCGGTCACGTCGTAATCGGTGCGCTTCATCACCTCAACGAGGAAGGACGGGGTGCCGGTCTCTATCCAATATTGCCTGAACTTCAGGGAATCGAATGTGTTGAGCAGGCTGAACGGGTTGTACATCCCGTCCGAATCTTCGCAGAAATGGTATCCGTCGTACATCCGGGCCAGTTTTTCATAACACTGTTCGACGGAAATCCTGTTGGCTTCAGCCAACTCCCTGACGCTCTCCTGAAAATATTTCCTGAGGTCTTTCTCGGATATGCCGCAGATGTCCGTGTAGCGGGCATCCATCGAGATGTCCTTGAGGTTGTTGAGTCCGGAGAATACGCTGAGCTTGCCGATTTTGGTGACACCGGTGAGAAATCCGAACCCGATGCATCCGTCCTTGGCTTTCATTACGCTGTAGAAGCCCTGAAGCTGTCTGCGGAACGCGTCGGTGAGCGCCTCGTCGCCGATGTTATCGACTATCGGCTTGTCGTATTCGTCAATCAGTATGACAACCGGGAGACCGGTCACATTGTTTGCAGTTTCTATCAGAGTGCGAAATCTGGATGCCACGGAACATTCGCTTTCTGCGACGGAGTATTTCTCTTCGTATCTTTTCAGCTGGGCGTTCAGTGCATCCGTCAAAGAATATTCGCTGTCATATGTCTGTCCTGTCAGGTCAAACCGCAGCACCGGATATTGAACCCAGTCTTTTTCCAACCCGGCAATCGCCAGATCGTCAAAAAGCTCTTTCTCGCCGCTGAAATATGCCTCCAGAGTGGACACGAGCAGACTTTTCCCGAAACGGCGGGGTCGGCTGAGGAAGATATACCTGCCGCTGCCGTGGGTCATCTTGTAAATGAGGTCAGTCTTGTCTACATAGACATAACCGTCCCTGCGGATTTTCCCGAAATCCTGTATTCCGATAGGGTATAGCATCTTACATTCTTTTTGTCAGCAAGAGACAAAGTTAGGATTTTTTTCGGACAGTTCAATGTGGAGACGGATTCGAAGTTGCCGGATAGGGTTCTTGTCCCCGCATAGACAGCATAAGGCATATTTTCGCGGCGCTCTGATATCTTCCTTTTTTGTATATTTGCCGGATATGAAAAGGATTTTTTCCATCTTGCCGTGCATTCTGCTTGCTTTCAGTCTGGATGCCGCGACGTTCGCCGGAGGGCGTCTCGAGGACAGGACTCTGCGTCTTGACTACATTTTCTCCGGCACCGACAAGACCTGTGACATCGCCCTCGCGCATCTGAAGAGCCTTGAGGGCTGGGCTGGGCGCAGGGTCAATCTTGACAAGCTCCCGCTACGGGGCAACGGTCAGATTACGATGACCGACAAGGCCTGCGGGGACACCCTGTACCGGGCCTCGTTCTCCACTCTCTTCCAGGAGTGGCAGGCTACGGAAGAGGCTACGCGGGTGCGTCGGAGTTTCGAGAACGTGTTCCTTGTGCCGATGCCTGTCGTGCCGGTTGATGTTTGCGTGCAACTGTTTGATTTTCACGATAACATAGTCGCGTCTATGTCTCATCCCGTGGACCCCCGGGACATATTGATAAAGCCTGCGGGAGGTTGGGTGTCCGGCGAGGGTGCCGCTGCCGGGGAGGATGGTGACGCTTGGCGGGTTCTGCACCACAGCGGTTCTCCGGAGGAGAAGATAGACGTGGTGATTCTTGCCGAGGGGTATTCGTCTTCCGAGATTGAATTGTTCTACAAGGATGCCAAGGCCGCCGTAGAGAGCCTTTTCGCCCACGAGCCTTTCGGGTCGATGCGTGACTGCTTCAATATCGTGGCTCTTGGTGTTCCGTCTGTGGACAGCGGGGTGAGCGTGCCTCGCGAGGGGGTGTGGAAAAGCACGGTCGCGGGTTCGCATTTCGATACGTTCTATTCTGACCGCTACCTCACCACTTCCGAACTTTTCCGTATGCACGACGTACTCTCCGGAGTGCCGTACGAGCATATCATAATCCTCGCCAACACGGATACTTACGGCGGCGGAGGGATTTACAATTCCTACACTCTTACGACTGCCCGCCACGCGGCTTTCGCTCCGGTGGTCGTGCACGAGTTCGGTCACAGTTTCGCCGGTCTGGCGGATGAATACGCCTATGACGATCAGTTCGTCGAGTATTATTATCCCGATACCGAGCCTTGGGAGCGGAACATCACCACCCGGGCGGATTTTGCCTCCAAGTGGGAGGATATGCTGGGAAAGGACGGGGTCGGACTCATCGAGGGGGCCGGATACCAGAGCAAAGGCGTATGGAGAGCCTGTGAAGACTGCCGTATGCGCACCAACGCCGCTCCGGCGTTCTGCCCTGTCTGCCGCCGCGCCATCGAGTCTCTAATCCGCTTCTATACGGGGAACTGAGAGGCTCGGGTAATTTCAGCGGTGATTAAAACTCGGGTTCTTTGCCGGCCTCGTCGAAATACTCTTTCGCCACGTGGCAGACCGGGCACTTGCAAAGTCAGAACTTTTATTCCTCGTACGCTTCGTTGAAGGGCTGGAGGAATGGGTTTTTCGTGCGCTCATCGGCTATGGTCGTGGAGTGGCCGTGACCGGGTAGGACATCGATGTCGCCGTCGAGGGGGAGGAGGCGGGTGAAGATGCTCCGCATCAGGGCGGTGTAGTCGCCGCCGGGGAGGTCGCTGCGGCCTATGCAGCCGGCGAACAGCGTGTCTCCGCTGAAGAGGACGCTCCAGCTGTCTTTTGTCTTGGCCTCCTCGGGGCTTGCCGAAGAATGGAGCACGGACAGGTCTTCGTTCTTGTCGGCCGCGTTTCTGTACTCGCGGCACAGGTAGCACACCCCGCCGGCCGTGTGTCCCGGAGTGAACAGCACCTTGAATTCCAGTCCGCCCTCCGGACCGCCCTCCGGGACGGAAATCCTGTCCCCGTCACCGGCCCGGACAATCCGCGATGAGAAATCCTCCACATCCGGATGTCCGATGTTCAGGCAGAATGCGTGGAGAGCCTTGAGCGTCACCTCCTCGCCATTGTTCACATAGACCGGAATCCCGAACTCTTCGCAGAGGCGGTGCACCCCGTAGGAATGGTCCGGATGGGCGTGCGTCAGAAGCACGGCTCCGGGATGAAGCCCGTTTACGGAAATCACTTTCCTGAGGGAGTCATATTCCTCATCGCAGTCGAATCCCGGGTCAATCACAGCGCAGGCATCGCCCTGTCCTTCAATCCATACAACGTAGCAGTTTTCTTCAAAACCGTTGAATATCAATTTCTTTACCTTAATCATAATCTGTTTGGAATCCCTCCCCGTGTTCAGCCGGTGTACGGCGGTTTTTTCCTTTCCCGTCACAAAAATACGAAAGTAATTCTTAACTTTGCCCGGATATATTTTTTAATCTCTTCGATTATGCATATAGCAATCGCCGGAAACATCGGCAGCGGAAAGACGACGCTCACAAAGATGCTGGCGGCCAAATACGGCTGGAAACCAAGGTTCGAATCTGTGGACTATAATCCATATCTCGCTGATTTTTACGAGGATATGGAACGGTGGTCATTCAATTTGCAGATATATTTTCTGAACAGGAGGTTCAAGGATGTCGTCGAGATTTCCAAGAGCAAGGATGTCATAATCCAGGACAGGACGATTTATGAGGACGCGAGAATCTTCGCCCCCAACCTTCACGGGATGGGGCTTATGTCCACGAGGGATTTCGAAAATTATTCCGATCTGTTCGACCTTATGATGTCGCTCGTCAATCCGCCGGACCTTCTGATTTATCTGCGCTCGTCGATTCCCAACCTCGTGAACCAGATTCAGAAGAGGGGGCGCGAGTATGAGAAGAGCATACGCATCGACTACATAACCGGTCTCAACGAAAGATACGAGGCATGGATCAGGGATTATGACAGCCGTCTGCTCATCCTTGATGTCGACCGGCTGAAATTCGAGAGCAGTCCCGAGGATTTCAGCGAAATCTGTGACAGAATAGACGCCGAACTCTTCGGCCTGTTCAAATAAATCATATCCGAATCGCACCGTTCAATCTGCGGCCGGCGGTTCGGACATTTGTTTTACTAAAATCTTGAGAAATGGACAAAAGACTGACCATTATTGACTTTGTGGAAAAATACACGCGACATTACGCCACCAACACTTTCCTTCGCGAAAAGGTGGACGGAGTGTGGACCGAGACCTCGTTCGAGCAGACGCGCAAGGAAGCCTACAGGATAGGCGCGGGTCTGATGAAGCTCGGACTGGAGAAAGGTGACAAAGTCGCGCTGCTTTCCGAAGGCCGTAATCTGTGGCCTATCGCCGAACTCGGCATCCTCTACGCCGGGGCGGTGAATGTTCCTCTTTCCATAAAGCTCGAAGAGAGCAACGATTTGATATTCCGCATCAGACATTCGGATTCGAGGTTCGTCCTCACCTCCGCCGCGCAGCTCCCGAAGATTCGCAAGATTCTTTCCGACTGCGAGGCTGTGGAGCGCGTGATTGTCTTTGACGAACTTCCGGAATACGGAGACAAGGAGATATGCATCACTCAGGTGCAGAAACTGGGGGACGAGTTCCTCGCCGCTTCTCCGGAAGAGTTCGTGAGCCGCTACAAATCCGTAGGCCCGGACGATTACGCCAACATCAGCTACACTTCCGGTACCACGGCGGATCCGAAGGGAATCCTCCTGACGCACCGCAACTACACGGCGAACGTGGAGCAGGCCCATTCCGTCATCGGAGTCAACGAGGATGACGTGATGCTCATAATCCTCCCGCTCGACCACTGTTTCGCGCACGTGGCCGGATTCTACACGATGATGTCCTTCGGCGCGTCAATCGCCACCGTCCCTCAGGGCCGCACCCCTATGGAGTCGCTCAGGAACATCCCTATCGCAATCAAGGAGACCCGCCCGGCCGTGATGCTCTCCGTTCCCGCTCTCTCCAAGAGCTTCAAGAAGGCCATCGAGTCCGGCGTGAAGGCGAAAGGCTCGAAAGTTCAGAAGCTCTACGACTTCGCTGTGCGCAACGCCATAGCCTACAACAAGGAAGGCTGGAACAAGGGAGGAAAGGACTTCTGGAGACTGCCTCTGGTGAAACTTTTCGACAAGATTCTGTTCAAAAGCATACGCCAGTCCGCATTCGGAGACAGGATGCGCTTCTTCGTGGGCGGCGGAGCGCTTCTCGGCATAGACCTCCAGAAATACTACTATGCCATCGGAGTGCCTATCTATCAGGGATATGGACTTTCCGAGGCGACCCCTATCATCTCAGCCAACTCCAAGGATCACCACATTCTCGGCTCGTCCGGAATGATTGTGCGTCCGATGGAAATCAAGATTTGCGACGGCGAGGGCAAGGCTCTCCCTTACGGTGAGAAGGGCGAAATCGTCATCAAGGGCGAAAACGTGATGGCGGGCTACTGGAAGAATCCGAAATCCACCGCAGAGACCGTCGTCGACGGATGGCTGCATACGGGGGATATGGGATATATGCTCGATGAGACATATCTCTATGTGACAGGCCGTTTCAAGTCTCTGCTCATCAGTTCCGACGGCGAGAAATACTCTCCGGAGGGAATCGAGGAGGCGCTCGTGACGAACTCGAAATACATCTCCCAGGTCGTTCTCCACGACAATCAGGACCCTTATGTTATTCTGCTGATGGTTCCGAACAAGGAGGCTCTCAAGGAATATATGAAGAATGAGCATCCGGAGGTCGAGGCCGACTCCGAGGCGGGAAAGAGGATGCAGCTTGAGAAAATCCAGTCGGAGATTGACCAGTACCGCGCAGGCGGCGAATTTGCAGGGCTCTTCCCTGAAAGATGGCTTCCGACGGCGGTCTGCGTGCTTCCTGAGCCTTTCACCGAGCAGAACCACATGGTCAACTCTACGATGAAGATTGTCCGGGGCAAGGTGGAGAAGGCCTATGAGGACAGGATGGCCTTCGCCTATACCCCGGAGGGGAAGAATATCGTCAACGAGCAGAACCTTACATCCTTGTGATTTGGGCGTCTTTTTGGTCTATAGTTATATTTTTATCGGTCACATACGCCCGGTATGCTCCCTCTTCAAAAATAAATCTATCCTCAAAA
>CAVEDD010000086.1:0-9199 GCA_963614515.1 Treponemataceae bacterium
TCCTCAAAAATCCTTCACAAATCTCCACCAATTTATTTTTTAACGCTTACTTAAAAAAAGAGAAAAAAACCGTGTTTCTTTTTTTAAGTCTTGCAATTGTCCGGAAACGGCGTCATAGATTTGCCGTCACAAAAATATGAACGGAAAAATGGACACATGCGAAAAATACATACAGCAGACTTTCTTCAATCAGGGCCGGCCATCCATATGCCAACCTCACAAGGTCATCTATCCTTTTCTGGCATTTCTGTCTTTTGCTTGCCTGCCGGCCCATTTCTTCTCCTGTTCGAAAGTGATAGCCCCGGCATTCGAGAAGAATATGGAAGTCCCGAGCCGCAGAAGCACGGTAAGCGTCAGCACGCCACAGGGCGGAGACGTGAAGAGGAAAGGATACGATGTGCTCATCTACAATGCGGACAAATTCGGCCGGCTCGACTCGTTCACGCATTTCGACGGCGATCCGCAGCAGATGCAGGTGTCCTCGGGGGACGGGGATAAGACGGCGGTCGTAATCTGCAATGCGCAGGAAGGCAGCCTGGAGTGGGAGAACATACTCACGCTGCAGTCGCTTTCATCGGTCTGCTGCGAACTTGAAGCGGAGACGAAAGAATCCCCCGTGCTCGTGGGGAAAGCGGATTTTGAGGCCGGGGAAGACTGCGCCGTCAGTCTGAAGCCGCTGATGGCGAGAATCTGCCTGAAGGAATTGAGCTGCGACTTCCGTGGCACGGCCTATCCGTTCGAGGAAATTACGGACGCGAGAGTCTATCTTACGAATGTGAATGCCGACTGCAGCATCACCGGAGACCCCGGGAGCGGCAGCCGCTACATAAACAACGGAGGATGGGACGAAGCCGATGCGGTCAGATTCAGCTCCCCGGAGATACTGTCCAGGGATATAGAGGGGAATGTCGGGATGGATGCCAGGGAGCTGAATCTTGACCTTTACTGCTACCCGAACCTCAACGACGAGGAATCTTTCGGGAAACCGTTCACGAGACTCGTGATAGAGGGCTGCGTCAAAGGGCGCAGATGGTACTGGCCCATCAACATCAACGGACTCGGAGAAGACGGAATCCGTTCGAACGAAAGCTACAGTCTGAAAGTCTGTCTGCGCAGGAGCGGAACGGACGATCCGGATTACGCGATAAGCCTGGACAGGGAGGAACTTGTAATGGAGATTGAGAAATGGGACGAGAAAGGAAATTATGCCGTAGCCTTTTAGTGACACGCCGTCACCGGGGCTGCGTCATATCTGTCATTTTGTGTTTGTTGTCCGTCAGCGGGTGCACGGGCGGGGTTGAGCCTGTCCGCGCCCCCACTGACATTATGCTCCGCCCAGGGAGGATGTCCGCGAAGGCCATCGAGCCTGACAAAGACAAGATTACGGACGCCAACATATTCGTATTCACGGCGGACGGATTCCTGGAGCGCGCCGAATACATCAGGGGGACGGAATGCACGCTGCCGCTCGTCTATGGCAGGGACTACGACATCTATGCCTGCGTCAACTTCGGCTACAAACTCGGCGTAAAGACCCTGGATGAAATCAACTCCCTCGTATTCCACCTCGCCTACCCGGACGACTATTCGACCGGGATTCCGATGTGCGGGGCGGTTTTCGGCGTCAGAGCCGGGAACTCGATAAGGCTGCCCGTCTTCAGGATGATGGCGGAACTGCGTCTGAGTATGGACAGGAGCCGTCTCGGGGAGAATGTGACGATGGATGTCCGGAGCCTGCGCATCGGCAACTGCCCGAGGCGCTGCAAAGTGTTCTCCGAATCACGGGCGGAGTCCTCCGACGACTGCTTTTCGGTCGGATTCAGCCGGAACAGCGGCGAATGCGCGATACTGAACAAGACCGACTGGGAGGGCAGGAGCGGAGAACTGAGCCTGTATATGCTTGAAAATGCCCAGGGGGACTTCATCGGAAAGGTGGAGAAGGATTCGGACAAGGTTCTGGACAGGACCGACCGCCTCGCGGATGTCTGCTCCTATGTCGAAATGGAACTCTCCTACCATTCCCCCGAGCATTACAGCAACGGAGGCTTTCTCAAATACAGATTCTACCTCGGAGAGTCGCTCCAGGACCTGAATGTGCGCAGGAACTGCCTCTATCACATCACCGTCACGCCCGACGGCAGCGGGCTGAACGAAGACAGCTGGAGAATCGACAGGACCTTTCTGTCCGATATGGTGCGGTTCATCATGAAGCCCGAAGGCTACATCGAGCCTGAAATAGGAGACGAAATTCACGTCCGCTGTGAGTTCGCCCCCGCCGGCGCTCCGTTCAAAATCGGGCTTGACGAGCTTGAGGAGGGGCGGACACGGGGCGTGTTCGAATATACGGTCGACGATGACTGGCACGGGGTGAAAATCCGCATAGTCGGACCAGGCGACGCCAAGGTTTATATGAAAGCCGGGGCGCCGATAAACCAGGCTGGTCTTCTCAGCATACATGTCAACTGAAAACCGACGCGATGAATGATGTAACGAACGACACGATGAATGATGCGATGAACGATGTAATGAATTATGCGATGAAAGGATCAGTTTCCAGGTTCTTTCTGTCGGCGGCGGTGACGGCGGTGTCGCTGCTCGCCGGAGGATGTGTGGAAGAGACTGTTCCGGATGCCGGAAAGGCTGACGGGCTGACTGCGGTCACGCTAAAGTTCAACCCCGGGAAATCCGCAGACTCCGTCACGGCGAAATCGTCTCTGTTCAACGGCGACACGGTCTCGGACATCAATCTCTATGTCTGGAGGGACGGAGTCTGCATCTGCCACGAATTCATAGAATCCGATGCCGGTGAATTCCGTATTCAGCTCGTGTCCGGAGCGGAATACTCGTTCTATGCGCTCGCCAACTGCGGAGAACGGATTGAGCCTGACGGCGGCGGATGGGATGCTGACGAAAGCAGCATGGACAGGCTTAAGATAAGATTCCCTGACATTGACGGCGGCGTCCGGAACATTCCGATGGCCGCGGCACTGAAAGACCGCTCCGTAAGCGGCGTCAGCTACACAATCGACATATCGCTCGTAAGGCTTGTCAGCCGGATAGTCTTCTCTTACGTGCCTGACGGAGGACTTGACGCATCGGGGATCAGCATCACCGGCATACGGCTGTGCGACGCCGCCATGCAGATGTCCCCTTTTTCGGAAAGGTCCAAAGCGGCGGACTCGGACGTGGCGGACGGAGATTTCGGTTCTGCGGAGGACCTCGGGACAATCAACGGTGGCGGGAGCATAGAATTCTATGCCTTCGAAAACTGCTGGGGAGACCTCCTCGCCGGAAACACGGACCAGAAGAAGAAAGTTCCCGAAGAGGTCGGAAACATCACCGGCCCGACATATATCGAGGTCAGCTGCGCCTTCAGCGGGGACGGGCTGCTTCTGGGAGAGATTACATACCGGATTTACCTCGGAGCCGACGCCGTGGGCAACTTCGACCTGACGAGAAATTCATCCTACAGGATTCAGCTGCTCGGTTCGAAGAACGGGCTGGACGAAATCAGCTGGAGAATCGACAAGGACATTTCGTACAACGACTACCTTGTCAAGTGGGAAATCGCACGGGGAGCGCACGGGCAGGACAACCTCTACCTCGGAGAAATGTTTCTCGGAAGACTGTCTTCAATCGATCCGTCCGTAATCGCCTATTTCGGAACGGATCTCGGGGATATGGCGGAGAACTGCACGGTCAGGTGTATCGGGTACGCTTCCGGCGAACCTGAAAATGACCCGATTGCATTCTCTCCGCCGGAGATTGACGGAGACGGCGTACTGACGTTCACGGGGACCTGCCGGAAAGAGCTTTCCGGCGGCACGCTATGGCTCTGCGACGCTTCCGGAAAGCAGATTTCCAGAATCTCCGCCGGTCTGAACGTGAAAATTCCCAAGGTCGTCTTCTCTTCTGAGGACAGCGCCTCCGTTCCCGTTCCGGCAAGCGGGAGTCCGGAGGCCACGATTAACGGGAACGCGGCCGGAATCCGTGTCTATCTGTGCGACAGCGACGGAAGAAACCTCCTTGCGGACGACGGCAAAGGATATGGAGTCGATGCGGACGTATTCAATGTCCGTGTCATAGACACAGGCAGCCGATGGCCGCAGGTCAAAGGCGCCGGCGGAATTGAAACCTATATGACGAATCTCTACGAGGGCGGTGTCGGGGATATGGACGGGCAGCCGTTCTGTGATGTGAATCTCAAGATGACCAACAGCGGGAAGAGCGCCGCCGCGAACAGGGAACTCTGGAATATGGTGGCTGCATCAGGCTGCCTCAACATCGGGATAGCTGACCAGACGCACGCGCTGCTCGGAACGAAAGCGTTTGATGTCGGATATGCCCCCTTCGACATAAATTTCTACGACAAGGCATACGGAGGAAAGACAATGGCGGCCAAGTACGGAATCAGCTCCCCATTTTTCTTCACCGTGTCAAACCCGTCGAATATGTCGTTCAACTTCAGCTATCTGGCTCTTACGCAGAGAGGACGCGCCAACAACACCGCTATCGGGAAATCGACGACATCCGGCACGGACATCTTTTTCTACGACTGCCCCTCGGGAATCAGCCTGCCGGAATCCGTGTATATGCTGCGTGCGGAAGCCTCCATCTACTCCAACAGCTCAGGAGAGTTCTCCTCCTGCACAATGACCCGGGCGGACGACGGGACGGTGATAATCGGGCTGAACAGAACATTCTATGAACTGCTCAACGCCGCCAGGACGACGGAATCGCTGCTGACCTACAGCAGATACGGCTATTACGACTCGGAGCTGGACCAGAAGAGCTACGGATTCTACACAAAGAACGGGATAACGGTGATGGTCGATTTCTCTTCACAGACAGGCGGGGCGCTGTCATACGGTTTCTGCGAAATGCTCGAAAACGGCGGGGCGGAGAGCGACTACATCTATTCCTACGACTACGACTTCAGAGGCACTTCCCATTACTCCGGGAACGTGTATAAAGGCCACAGTCACGGTGAGACGGCGCGGGTGTACAAAAGCTACGGTGACCTTACGCCGACGGGCATTTCAACAATTCTGGAAAGGAAGAGGGACATAAGCCTGTCGATGCAGAACGCCACATCCTCATATCCCTATTATCTGATGAAGTCGGCGGGAGTGATGGGCAACGCCTCCATCAACGCCAAACTGACCTGCAAAGGTTTCTGCCTCACGCACGTCAACGGTCAGAAGAAAGGTTCTCAGGATAATTCTTCAGAAACATCCTATTCCATAAGCGTGACCGGTTCGAGCAAGTCCGCCGGAAGCTACTCGCTCGCCCCCGCCGGGATAAATCTGCTTTTCAGCAGGATTTACAACACGACTTATGATGACTCGGAGAAAAACTATATGAAGGGAACGCCCTGGCAGCACCACGCCCACCCGACAGAAGTCATTCTCGGTCTTGAGTTCAAGCGAACCAGCACGTCAGGCGACTGGTATATCTACGATTTCGCATCCTACACTCCGGTCAATCTCACTTACGACAACTCCGGCTATCACTCCACCTACGACGAGAACCCCTACACGGTCTCGACGGCCGTGGACTGGGAGACGACTCACGGAAAGTTTTCACACAAAATCATCATGGTACAATGAGAAAATGTTTCGGAATCATCGCGCCGGTCCTGCTCGCGGCCGCCGCAGTTTCCGCTGTCTTTGCAATTCCGGCAGGAGCGCAGAAACCCTCCGGGAAGCATTTCAGAAGGGGCGGATTCGCCGGAGTGGAAATATCCGCCGGCATGACACCGTGTCCCGCATCATCGCGGAACAGCTGCGCGCAAAGCGGAAGCGGCATCCCCGGAAGCCTGATGCCGGACTATGCCTTCGGGATGTTCGGAGGCTGGCGTTTCGGAGCGCTGTTCGCGTTGGCGGCAGGGCTGGAAGGAAGCAACTCCGTCGTCACGGGCACGACGGCCTTGCCTGTGTTTCTCCGTCTGCGCAGCGACATTCTTGACCGGAGGGTGTCGCCAATGATTCAGATAGACCTCGGCTACGCATTCCAGTTCCCGCACTCCGGACGTACGGAGTCGGAACTGTCGTACAATACGGAAATCTTTCCGGAACGCTACACCGCCCTCGGGTTCAGGACTCCGGAAGAGTATGTGAGCGCGTGCGTGGAAAGCCGTCTGAAGCAGTCGGAAGGACTCTCGGAAGATGAGATTGAGAAAATATCCGCGAATGAACGGACACAGGCGATGAACCGCCTGTGCTGTTTCCCGAACGGACAGCGCGGCTACCTCCCCGCAGAGATGCTCGACGGGCTGGGCTGCTTTTCCAAAGACGGTTTCTTCGCCAGTCTGTCCGCCGGAGTCAGCATCGGGAACGGCAGGGGGAACGGGAGAACCGCCTTGGCCGTGTCTGTCGGAGTGTCGCAGTATTCCCACGGCGTTTCCCTCCGTACGGCCGGCAACGATTTCATCAGGATGTCCGTTCCCTCCGAGCTTCCGGACGGGACGGCTGTCATCATCGCCCGGACATCAGTAAAAGACAATCCGCTGCGCCCCGATCTGAGGCTGCGCCTGATTCACGAGTTCTGAAAAAGCCGTCCGGACATCTCTGAGACCCGATTTGATTTATACGGAACTATTCACTATTTTTGCCGCACGGACTGACGGCGGGACGCACAGGACGCGACGCCAGAAGTCTCAAACCTTAACAGATCATAATTATGGCAACAAAGTATTCCGGAACCCAGACCGAGAAAAATCTGGAAGCGGCTTTCGCCGGCGAGTCACAGGCCCGTAACAAATACACTTATTTCGCATCCAAAGCGAAGAAAGAGGGCTTCGAACAGATTGCAGCCCTTTTCCTTGAGACTGCGGAGAACGAGAAAGAGCACGCGAAACTCTGGTTCAAGGAGCTCAACGGCATAGGCGACACCGCGCACAACCTCGCGGCAGCGGCCGACGGGGAGAATTATGAATGGACCGACATGTATGAAGGTTTCGCAAAAACGGCCGAAGAGGAAGGCTTCACTGAACTTGCGGCAAGATTCAGAGGTGTGGCGGCCATCGAGAAACGCCACGAGGAGCGTTATCGCGCCCTTCTGAAAAATGTCGAGACAGCCGCCGTCTTCGAGAAATCAGAGGTGAAGGTTTGGGAGTGCAGGAACTGCGGGCACATCGTGGTCGGCACGAAAGCCCCGGATGTCTGCCCTGTCTGCGCACATCCGAAAGCCTATTTCGAAATCCACAAGGAGAATTTCTGATTCTGGGAGACAGAAGGAGAATCTCTAATCCCCCGATGTCCGCCCTGCGGAACCGTTTTCAGAAGAGCCGGTTTCCCCAGGGCGGGCATTTTCTTTTGATTCCGGCTCGGAGGCGGAAGTGTCGCGGTATTTGAAGCGGCGTATTTTCTGGGTCGCGGTCTTCTCGAACGGCTCTTTCACGACCTCCACGTCGTTCACCTTCGAGGATCGGTTGACTTTCTTGTTCACATAGCTGAGTATCGCCTGCTTGCGGGCTTCCAGCTTTTCGAAGAGCTGGTCCTCGTTTTCCTGATTCCAGTCGAGCACATTGCTGTTCAACTGGACAAGAGCCACGAGCCGCCCGTCCCTCTCGACGACAAGGGACTCGTCAACCCCCTCGATGTCGTTGATGACCTTCTCGATTTCTTCGGGATATATGTTCTCCCCCGAAGGTCCCAGAATCATATTGTTCAGCCTTCCCTTGATGCTGTAGCGCCCCTTGCCGTCAACGGATGCGAGGTCGTTCGTCCGGAACCACCCGTCCTCGGTGAACGCCGCTTTCGTCCGATCGGGATCCTTGTAGTAGCCGAGCATCACATTGTCGCCTTTCACGACGATTTCGCCTTCTCCGGTCTCGGGATTCACGTCAATCAGCTTCACGTCAATCCCGTATGCGGCCCCGCCTGTCGTGCCTATGTGTGTCTGTTTCACCCCGGCGGTGCAGATGAGCGGGGCACATTCCGTCATCCCGTAGCCTATGGCATATTTGAACCTCGCTTTCTTCAGGAATTTCTCCACCGCAGGGTTGAGTTTCGCCCCGCCGATTCCGAAGAATCTTATGCGCCCGCCGAAAGTCCGTTTCAGGCGCAGCCCCACGAACCAGTAGAGCACACAGGCCATCTTGCGGTGCATCCACTTCAGGATGCGGCTTTTCTGGATGGTCGGAAGTATGCTCGCCTTGTACATCTTCTCGATGATCAGCGGCACGGAAAGCATAATGGTCGGACGGACCTTTTTCAGCGCGTCAAGCAGCACCGAGGCTGTCGGAGGCTTCTGCAGATAATAGACCTTCGCCCCCACGAACATCGGATAGAGCATTCCTATGCTCATTTCGTAAGTATGCGCCATCGGAAGAATCGAAAGCCACACGTCCCTCTCGTTCGTCTTGTGGGCGTGATAGGAAATCACGATGTTGGTGCAGAGGTTCCGGTGGCTCAACATCACGCCTTTGGCGTTGCCCGTCGTCCCTGAAGTGTAGATTATCGTAGCGAGGTCATCCGGCTGCGGAGCTATCGTGCGGCCGTCGCAGGTGAACGCCTCGTCGTCGCGCCTGATGAGAGAGAAATCGTCAATATCTATCACAAGTATCATCCTGTCAAGGACTTCCTGTGAGAGTTTCGAGAGGTGACGCTTTGACACGAAAATCGCCTTGCAGCCGGAATGCTCCATAATGTTGGTCACCTCGTTCTCGGAAGAGTCCGGCAGGATTGGCACGGCCACCCTTCCGAAGGCCACCGCGGAAAAGAACGCCACAGTCCAGTTCGGAGTGTTCTGCGCCAGAACGGCCACCCTGTCCCCCGCCCCGATTCCATATTGGGCGAGTTTCCGGGAAAGTTCGTCGCATTTGTGTTTGAAACTCCCGTAGGTATATTTCAAATCAGTCCCGAGCAGCTCGGACATCTGCCTGTTCTCGTAAAAAGTCGTGGAGTATTCGTAGAGTTTCGCGAGAGTGTCGACATATTTCTCCCGAAAACCGGAAAGTTTTCTGTATAATTTCATATTGTCCTGTTGCAGAATGAGGGAGACATTGTACAGCAAAAATCGGGCTATTTCGTAAGCATCCGGATGTTTACTCATCGGAAAGGAAGCTTACCCCACCGAAAACGGAAACAAGGACTTAAGTTTTACCTTAAATCCTTGAGTTCACGAAGTTTGGGACTCCTCTTGTGGAGATAGACGGATTCGAACCGACGACCCTCTGCTTGCAAAGCAGATGCTC
>CAVEDD010000087.1:0-9107 GCA_963614515.1 Treponemataceae bacterium
GATGGTTGTGAGGATTTCATCAAACCGTCCAACGCCGCAGACCGTTTTTTCTGCGCCCCGTCAATATTCTATGACTTCGAAGGTTATGTCAACATCCCCGAAATGCCCGACCATATTGCTTGTGGCCTCGATGAACCGGCGGCTGAGCTGGCCGCGCCATACGATGTCGTCACGGGAATTGAACGGAAGCGAGACATCGAAGCCGTAGCTCTTGGACTTTATTTTCACCACGGCCGAGCATTTCCACTGCTCCACCCTTCCGCCGTCGTCCTCCACAATCATGAACGCCACCTTGTCCAGCTGCTCTGACCAGTCGGAAACCACCACCGTATTGAACGGCAGCGCCTGGCCCTTCTGCTTGCGCTTGACCACAATCATAAAATCGGTGACCATCGGATTGTAGAGCTGCAGTTCAGCCTCCGTCGCGGCGCAGAAGTCCGTGACGGAACCCGCCTTGACGAAAAACTCCGAGCCGCCGGCGAACCAGCAGTCGTAGTTGCGCTTCATCGTGAACTCCTTGAGGACAAGCGTCTTGAGTCCTGTACCGCCGGCTTTTGCACCCGTAACGCCTCCTGCCACGCCCAGCCCGCCATCAGTCTCCGCGATTCCGCCGCGTGACGCGACAAGATGCGATGCGCCTCCCTGTCTCCGGCCTCCGATTATGAGCGCACCGCCGCCGTTGTCCCACTCGGGATGTTCCCGGCGCATGATTTCCAGCGAGGTGAAACCGCAGTCCGAGTTCCGGTTCACCACCCAGACGGGGTTCTTAACGGCATAGTCTTCCGTCACCTCAATCTTCTCGACGCTCGTCTCCCCGAATTCGTTCTTCAGGACACGGTAGCCGACATTGACCTCCGAATCGTCCCCCGGGTCGAAGGTGAACACCGGGGAAGCCTCCCCGTCCCAGTTTTCGGAATAGGGCCAGTAAATCTGCACGTCGGAGGACGCAAGCGCTGAAAGATAGGCCTCGGCATCGTCCCCGTAGGCAGAGCCTCCGTCCGCCCTGGTCGCAACGGACGAACGGACGTGGTCGCGTATCAGTTCACGCAGAGGACTGGAAAAAGCCTTGGACGCAGCCGCAGCTTTCGTCTGAGTGTCCCCCACGCCCTTTCCCGGGGAGGCGAACAGATTCGACATCGTATATTCTTCATCATAGCCGTTCAGCGACGAAGACTCCACTGCGGAATACACCTCACGGAAATGCTCCTGTTCAAGCGGCAGTTCCGAAAGCATCCCGGCCACAACGTCAAGCGCGACCGGACTGATTTCCGGTTCTTCCGCAGACTCGGTCCGCATCCCCTTTTCGCAGGAGAACGACAACGGCAGGAACAGAATTCCCGCAATAAGTTCCAAACTCTTGAATTTCAAAGATTCCGGCATCAGATTTTTCATGGCGATAATTTTATGACATTAATTTTATGGAATTTTATCCGCCACAAAGAAACAACCGATTAGCCGTTGAATGAAATATTCAACGGCTAATCGACCATATCGGCCACAGAGAGCCGTACAGAGCCGATTTATTTTTGAAAAATGCGGAAAGTTCGCGCAAACTTCCGGAGCGGCGGCAACTGTATATGGAGGATGGAAACGCCGTCTCAGACTTGCGGGAGGCTATTTCCTGGCGAAGATGAAGCGTGGTTTCCCGAAACAGTCGTTGAAAATCCCGTGACTGGAAAAATCTGAAAAAAGTGCCTCCGTCTCCTCAGAAAGCGCCTCGTTGATTTCCAGGAAAAGCAGCCCTCCCGGCAAGAGAAAGCGTCCGGCCCAGTCACGGATGGCCCTGTAGAATTTCAGCGGATTCCCGTCCGGAACAAAGAGAGCGAGCGAAGGCTCGTGTTCAAGGACATTGCGCCGCATCAGGGGACGCTCGCTGTTGCGGACATAGGGAGGGTTCGAGACTATGATGTCGAATTTCTCTCCGGCTTCGCGGGGGAAAGCGTCAGGACCGCGCAGGATGTCGCATTTCACGAATTTCGGAGCCTTCCTGAGGTCAGGTTCATAACCCGCCGATTGCGGGGGAAGCATCCGGTCAAGATGAGTCGGGGGCAGAAGATTCTGACTGCGCGCCACTTCCAATGCCGGGGAAGAAACATCCACTCCAATCACGCGGGAGCCGGGAAGTTCGAGCGCGAGCGTCCACGCGATGCAGCCGGAACCTGTGCACAGGTCCAGAATACGGAGCGGCCCCCTGGAGCGGGCGTTTTCTATGACCGCACGGCAGAGCTGCTCGGTCTCCTGACGGGGAATCAGAACCGGAGGCCCGACCGTGAAGCGCCGGCCGTAAAACTCCGTCCACCCCACGATGTACTGCACCGGCTCACCCGAGGCGAGACGGCGGGCGCAGTCGAGAAAAAGTCCGCAGTCCCATTCATCAATATCCTGAAACGGATCGGTGAATACGGAATAGCGCGAAAGGCTGAGGACATCCTCGAGAAGAATGTTCAGCAGACTGTCCCGCTCGCGTGAATCGGGATATTCTTCCGACGCGAGTTCCCTCCCCCTGTCATACAACTCCTTCAGCCACATAGACTACCTTCCGGTGTTGTCTATTATCGTGTTCAGGAAATCCGTCATATCCAGGCCGGCCGTGCGCACCATCTTCGGCACGAGGGAGGCCTCGGTCATCCCCGGAATCGTGTTCATCTCGAGGAAATACAGCCCGTCGGGCGAAAGGATATAATCCATACGGACGACGCCCGAACAGCCTATGCGGGAATATATCTTCCGCGAAGCCTCCTGAACCGCCGCCGTAGTCTCCGCATCAATCGGAGCGGGGCATATCTCCTCGCTGAACCCGTTGTACTTCGCCTCATAGTCAAAAAATTCGCGGTCTGTCACTATCTCTATGACAGGAAGAGCGACCGTCGAGCGGCCGTCAAAATAGACGGCGCAGGTAATCTCCCTCCCCGCGACAGCCTCCTCCGCAAGCACCGTGGAACTGTCCTCGAATGCGAAGGCCACAGCCCGGTCGAAATCCGCCGCCGTCTTGACTTTCGTCACGCCGAAACTCGATCCCCCGTCAGTCGGCTTGACGAACATCGGCAACCCAAGTTCAGCCACAGCCTTGTCCGCAAGACCTTCCGTGTTCTCACCCTTGCGGATGAAGATGTCCTTCGCGACTTTCACGAAGTCCACGTCCTTCAGGTAGTTCTTGCAGGAGAACTTGTCGAAGGTGATGGCTGAGACGAACGCGCTGCAGCTGCTGAACGGGACACCGAGCATTTCGAGATAGCCCTGCATCTGGCCGTTCTCCCCGGGGATGCCGTGCTGCATTATGTAGGCGTAGTCGAACTTCACCCGGACACCTTCAATCACAGCCGAAAAATCGGTCTTGTCAATCTGAGGAGCATCCGCCTCCGCGAACTCCCGTCTCACGCCGCCCCTTGGACGAACGGCGGTCACGCTCCATTTCCCGAAGCGCGCGAAAATCTCATATACGTCATACCGCGTCCCGTCAATCTGCGACGCGGTGAATCTTCCGCTGCGGCAGGACACCTCCCACTCGGAGGAGTCGCTGCCGTAAATCACTGCTATGTTGCTGTAATTCTTCATATTCTATTCAAAATAATAGTCCTCCTCCGCAGCCTCCGGCGTCTCCACGGTCTTCTTCTCCCCCGGAGCCTTCGTCGCGAGCGCATCGCAGCCGATGTCCATCACCACTCCCGAAGGCGGGGTGAAGCGGTCATCCTCGCTCACTCCGAGCGTTCCGTTGCGCAGAACCTTCTTCATGAACAGCCCCCAAATCGGCAGCGCCATGTTCGAGCCGCCGCCGAGAGCCGTAGAATTGAAGTGTATCTGACGGTCCTCGCCGCCGACCCACACGCCGGCCGTAATCTTCGGGGTGTATCCTATGAACCATCCGTCGGAGTTGTCGTTCGTCGTTCCGGTCTTCCCGGCAATCTCCCCCTTCAGCCCGTACTTCGCCCGGAGCCTTATTCCGGTCCCGTGGTCGATGACGGAGCGCATCATGTCCACCATCTCGTAGGCCGTATATTCGCTGATTGCCACTTTCTTGTGGTTCGTGAACTCGCCGACGGTGTTGCCGGTGTTGTCCTCGATGCGCGTCACGAAAAGAGGGGTGATGGCCATGCCCTTGGAAGGGAAAGTATTGTAGGCGGCAATCATGTCGTAAGGCATCTGGTCAGTCGAACCGACACAGAGCGACTCGACTTCGTCAAGATGACCGTTTATCCCCATCTTGTGCATCATCTCCGCCATCGCGTGAGGTCCGTACTGCTTCATAAGGTAGGCCGAAATGTTGTTGGAACTCTTCGTGAGGCCCCATTTCAGCGTCACCGTAAGCCCGATCCATTCGTCGCGGTCGGTGCTCCTCGGAGTCCAGGTGTCATCCCCGACTATGAAGGTCTGCGGCACGTTCACCACCTCCGTACACGGGGTGAGTCCGTCCTGCATGGCGAGGGCGTAGAGGAAAGGCTTGATGGTCGAACCGACCTGACGCTTGCCCTGGCGGGCGTTGTCGTACTTGAACCAGCGGTAGTTCGGGCCTCCGACATAGGCCTTGACGAATCCCGTGTTCGGCTCGACAGCCACGAACGCCGCCCGGAGGAACGACTTGTAATATCTTATGGAGTCGTCAGGGGTCATCAGGGTGTCGACATAGCCCTTCCCCTTCCACGAGAACACCCGCATCCGGGTCTTCTCCCTGAAACTCTTCATAATCTCCGATTCGGAAGCACCGTCCCTCTTCATTATCCGGTAGCGGTCGCTCCAGCGGCGTGCCTGCTTCATCAGGCGGTCCCTTGTCTCCGCATCGACGTCCGACGCGAAAGGGGCGTTGGGCTTGTGTCTGATTTCCCGAAAGAAAGCCGGCTGGAGGTCCTTGCCGAGATGTTCCGCCACGGCCTCCTCGGCGTAGCGCTGCATATCCCTGTCAATCGTGGAGTAAATCCGCAGCCCGTCGCGGTAAAGGTCATATTTCGAGCCGTCGGCCTTGCGGTTCTTGTCCAGCCATCCGTAGAGTCCGTCGGTCTCCCAGCGGAGCGAATCGGCGGCATAGTCATCGGCGTAATAATAGTCGCTCCGGCGGGGCTTCGAGGCTTTCATCGTGCGGATGAGCATATCCTTGAAATACGGTCCGAGTCCGGCGTTGTGGTCCTGGACCTGATGGGAGGACACGTTGATCGGAATCTGCTGTATGGAGTCACGCTGCTCCGGCGTGAGATAGCCGGCCTTTTCCATCTGAGAAATCACGAAGTTCCTGCGCTGCAGCGACTTGTCCGGGTTGATGACAGGGTTGTAGCGCGTCGGCTTGTTCACCATCCCGACCAGAGTCGCGCTCTCCTCGACAGTGAGTTCGGACGGATTCTTCGCGAAGAAGGTCCTCGCCGCCGCCTTCACCCCGTAGGCGTTGCTGCCGAAGAAGATGGCGTTCATATACATATCCATGATCTCGTCCTTGGTGTAGTTCTTCTCCAGCTTCACCGCCGTAATCCACTCTTTCAGCTTGATCCACACCATCTTCACTTTCGACCAGCCCGGCACCTTGCTGCTCACGTCCTCACGGGGATAGAGGGTCTTGGCGAGCTGCTGGGTGATGGTGCTTCCGCCTCCCTGACTCGAATCGCGGGCGAGAATAGTCTTGAAGAACACCCTCCCGAGACTCTGGAAGTCGATTCCGGAATGGCTGTAGAAGCGGGAGTCCTCCGTCGCCACCGCCGCCTGCACGAGATAGGGCGAAAGCTCGTCGTAGCTGACGAACAGGCGGTTCTCGTCGTGGATGGTCGTCAGGATGTCACCGTTCGAGGCTATGATTTGCGTGGCGAGCTTGCTGTCCGGATTCTCAAGCTCTTCGAACGACGGGATGTCGGCGAAGGCCCAGACGAGCAGAAGCATCAGCACAAGCAGGCATATCGGGGCGAAGAACAGCCCCCAGAACCATCGGGTTATCTTTTTTTTCGTATTCTCTGTCATTTATGAATATATATGATATGAATATGATACAAACGGTTTTCGCGTACAAAATCACAAAATTAGTCAATAAATTTGGAAATATGGACGAATTGTCCGTTACTTTGCAGCCGCAAATGAAAATTGCATTATATAAGGTATGAATCCATCCGATAAAATCTAAAGGATACGATATGGCGGAAAATCTTGTAATTGTCGAGTCTCCGACTAAAGCGAAAAAAATTCAGGAATATCTGGGAAAGGGGAAATATGTCGTCAAGTCGAGCGAGGGGCACATCAGGGATCTGCACGACAATGAGTTGAGCGTCGATGTGGAGCACGGCTTCAAACCGGAATATGTGGTCCCGGCGGGCAAACGCAAGCTGGTCTCCGAACTGAAGAAACTCGCCGCCGAAGCCGGCACCGTCTGGCTCGCATCCGATGCCGACCGCGAGGGAGAGGCCATCTCGTGGCACCTCTATGAAACTCTCGGGCTGAAAAAGGAGAACACCCGGAGAATCACATTTCAGGAAATCACGAAATCCGCCATACTGAACGCCGTGGAGAACCCCCGCGACATAGATATGGACCTCGTCGACGCGCAGCAGGCCCGCCGCGTGCTTGACCGTCTGGTCGGATTCGAACTGTCCCCCGTGCTCTGGAGAAAGGTGCAGCCTAAACTTTCCGCAGGCCGCGTGCAGTCGGTGGCGCTGAGACTGATAGTCGACAGGGAAAGGGAAATCCAGAACTTCAAGCGGGAGCGGTTCTACCGCGTCGAAGCCGTCTTCCACCCCGAGAACACCGGCACGGGGACGTTCCTCAAGGCCGTGCTGGACAAGAAGTTCGGCACGCTCGAAGAGGCGAGGGAGTTTCTCGGGAAATGCATCGGAGCGCAGTTCGCGGTGAGCGATGTCGAAGAGAAGGAGGGTTCTCGCACCCCGGCCGCTCCGTTCACCACCTCGACCCTCCAGCAGGAGGCCTCACGCAAGCTGCATCTGCCTGTGAGCCAGACCATGAGGATTGCCCAGAATCTCTACGAAAGCGGACTCATCACCTATATGCGTACCGACTCCACCAACCTCTCCGGACTCGCAATCAACGCCGCGAAAGAATACATCTGCCGGGAATACGGAGCGGAGTACTCCAAGGTGCGCAACTACAAGACCAAGTCCAAGGGTGCGCAGGAGGCCCACGAGGCCATCCGTCCGACCTACATGGACCGCGTGTCCATCGACGGAACGCCGCAGGAAAGAAAACTCTACGAACTCATCTGGAAGCGCACCGTGGCCTCCCAGATGGCCGACGCCAGGACTCTCAGGACGGATGTGAGACTCTCCGCCGACGGGATTGACGGCAAGTTCACGGCGCAGGCGACGAAGATTCTGTTCGACGGATTCCTCAGGCTCTACATCGAGGGACGGGACGACGAGCAGCAGGACGACGACGAGATGACCCTGATTCCGGACATCAGGCCGGGCAGCCGGGTGCAGCAGGTGGAGATGACCGCGGAATGCCGTTTCACCGCAGCGCCGCCGCGCTACTCCGAGGCCACCATCATCAAGAAAATCGAAGAACTCGGCATCGGCCGCCCTTCGACCTACTCGACCATCGTCGGCACCCTCACCAGAGAAAGGGGCTATGTCACAATCGGGGACAAGCCCGGCACGGAGATGAAGGTCACCGACCTAAAGCTCAGGGACGGCGTGATTTCGGAAATCGGACGCAGCGAGGTGGTCGGGGCGGAGAAGGGCAGGCTGCTCCCACAGGACATCGGAGTGATAGTCACGGACTTCCTCGTGAAGAACTTCAGCGACATACTCGACTACAATTTCACGGCGAACGTGGAGAACGAGCTTGACGAAATCGCCGCCGGCGAGCTGAAATGGAACAGCGTGATAGGCGATTTCTACGCTCCTTTCCACAAGACCGTGGAGGAATGCCTGCACAACGGCGAGTACAGCCGCGTAAGCCGGGAGCTCGGCACGGACCCTTCCGACGGGCAGCCGCTCGTGGCGAAGTTCGGCAAGTTCGGCCCGTATGTCCAGAAAGGCGAGGGTGAGAACCGCAAGTTCGCGAATCTCGCTCCGGGGCAGCTCATCGAGACGCTCACGCTCGAGGACGCGCTCAAGCTCTTCCAGCTCCCGCGCACTGTCGGCGAGTACAAGGGCGTTCCGGTCATCTGCACCAAGGGGCGCTTCGGTCCGTACCTCAAATACGGCGACAGGAACATCTCCCTCCCGAAGAAATCCGACCCGCTCTCGGTAAGTCTCGACGAATGCATCGCCCTCATCGACGAGAGCGAGAACAGGAAAGCGAACGAAATCATAGCTGAGTTCAAGGACAGCGGAATCACCGTCATCAACGGAAACTACGGCCCGTACATCAAGTTCAACGGAGGCAACTACAAGATTCCGTCGAAGACCGATGCGACCGCCCTCACCGAAGCCGACTGCAAGGCCATAGTCGAGACCACCGAACCGACAGGCCGCCGGCGTTCCCGCGGAAGGAAACAGTAGTCTCCTCAAGGATTCAGAAAACTACGGAAATACCGAAATGTTTTCTATTTCTTTCGGGAAGTGAAGCTCGTGTTCTTGTACTCGTTGACCCAGATCTGCCTCTCGATCGGCTGGTCGAGGGAAATCATCGTGTCGGTGGACTGCACGTACGGAAGTTTCTGAATCGTGTTCACGAGCACCTGCATGAGGTGGTCGTGGTCGAAGCAGTAGATTTTCACGAGAAGGGCGTATCTTCCCGTCACGAAATGGCATTCGACGACCTCGGGAATATGTTCGAGGGCCTCGACGACCTCCGGGTACTTGTTGCCCTCTGAGATTGAGATGCTCACGAACGCGCAGATGTTCAGCCCTATCGCCTGGGGCTTCACCAGCACCCGCGACCCCGTGATGACTCCGTTGCTCTCGAGTCTCTTCACCCTCTGGTGGATGGCCGCCCCGGAAACCTTGCATTCGCGTGCGATTTCGAGGAAAGGAGTCCTCGCGTTCTTTATCAGAAAAGACAGAATCTTCTGGTCTATTTCATCGATATGATAGTTGATCATCGTTGTGATTTTTCGTATTCCGGCTGCTAATATACGCTTTTTTAACAAAAACGCGTCATTTTCTTACAAATGCGCAGCCGGAAGATTCGCGCTGAAAACGGCGCGGGCGAGAAGCAGGTCCTCTTTCGTCGTGATTTTG
>CAVEDD010000088.1:0-9105 GCA_963614515.1 Treponemataceae bacterium
TGGACGGGGTGATGACAGCCGTGCTTTCCACATCGTAGGCCTCCTGGAATGCCTTGGGCAGTTTGGCCGTTGCTTTCTTCGGGTTGTATTTCATCTCGAAAAGGTCTGCTGCGTTGTTCTCCGACAAAAAAAGGGGATGGCTTTTGAAACGCCATCCCCTCGATGAAAACCCTGCTCGGATTATCTCGCTATTTCGCGTCGAATGTGCTCGGAGTGTTGCCGAGCCAGTTCTTGCGGATTTTCTCGGCTGCCGCCTTCTTCTGGTCGGCCTTGCCGGCTTCGGCTTTCACGGCTGCCGCTTTCCCGGCCGAGTAGCCGTACTGTTCGAAATACTCATCCGTAGATGCGGCTTCGTCTTCCGTCAGCTTGAACTTCTTCGTGAACACAGGGCCGAACACACCGTTCTCATCTGCTGCGACCGCATAAATCACCGCATTCCTGTTGAACGGAACAACCTGCTCGAGAGGGAACATATATCCGTTTTCAAGAAGAGAATAGATGATATCCTCTCTTGTGTATTCAGTTCCGTTATCGACAAAGACTCCGAACCTGTAGCTTGCCTCGTCAGGTTCAACTTCAATCTGCGGCCTGAATACGGCAAGGTTCCTGTAATATTCATAAATCTCGCCGCCCACATCGGCAATCGCGGTGCCGTTGTAATATTTGTCGATGTTTACGGAGATGCTTGCTGCGGAAACTTCCGGAACAGGGACATCTATGGTTTCGCTGAAAATCGCTTCGAGGAAGTCACCCGTTTTAGGGTCGACCGGAAGAGCCGCAATCCTGTAGGAATGCCCCGGTTTTATGGTGCAGTCCTCTTCGATGCAAGGTCCGTAGGCTCCGAACAGGGATATGTAGCTTTCCTTGTCAAGTCCGGCCTGTTCCATCAGTTCCAGATTCTCATAGAACTGCTTGGTGAATTCTTCCTTCGTATATTCCACAGGGATGAACTCGTAGCAGTAGTCGATGGTGTTGTCGTTCGGGATTATCTCGGCGTTGACATTGTAGCCCTTGTATGTCCCTTCAGTGAACCTGACGGTGTAGTTCCATTTGTTCACATCTCCCGGCTCCCCGGTCGTGAATTCCTTTGTGACAATCTCCGTCGTGGCGGCGTGGTTCATATATCCTACGGCTGCTGCGATGTACTTGGTGCCTGCTTTCAGGCCTTCGACGTCCTGCTCGATGCTGTCGTTATGCGTATCTTCAAGCCAGTAATAGTAGTACAGCATCTCCGACGCCAGTTCCTCGCCGGTAAGGTCTCCGAACTGCGATGCCGGAAAACAGTAGAAAACATACTGGTCTGAATTGGAGGCTGTGATGCTGATGTGTGCGGAGCGTGCTTCAATGTCGCTCACCTTGATTTCAAGCTTGTTGTCTGATGCTTGTGGCGCCAGAGTCTTAAATTCAACATATTCGAAATCGCCGGCCGGATCGCCCTCCGGGGTTATGTATCCGACAATCAGCACAAAGGCTGTATTTCCCATAAGATTTTCCACCGGGAACTCCAAAAGATCGTCCTTGCTCGTGATATATTCCAAGGCCTCCTCTTTTGTGCACCCCATTTCGTTCAGCCAGAAATCGATTTCACCGTCATAATAGGCTTTCGCTCTCGCCTGGAAGGTGTCTCCGAGTTCTTCGAAAGTCTTTTTCCTTACAATCTCGTAGTAGAAAAGCTGATCCGGGTCATCTTTCACGATGCTGACGAGACAGGCGGCCGTGGTGATGTCGCTCACAGTCACGGTGAAATGTTTTACCGTTGTAGATGGAGCCTGCTCCTTGTCGCATCCGGCGACAATCAGTGCGGCTCCGGCAAAGGCCAGAAGAGCCTTTGAAAGCAAATTTTTAAAACACATAACTACTGAAATTAAATTGAAATTAAAAGTAAAAAGATTTCTGACCACTAACTGAGTTGCAAGGTAGAAATTTTTTCTTTCCGTTGTATGCGTCAAGGCCGATTTTCTGCAAAAAAAATTCATCCGGACGGATTCGCGGGAAAATTTGCCGCAATCAGCATAGGATTTTTCTCGGCGGATTATTATATTTGTTCCTCACGCTTATACGCATCACCAATTCCGCATTTGCGGGAAATTCATATTCTATGGAACCATTTCTGAAGCAGGTCGCTGAACATTATTTCCCCCGTGAGGACTTCTCCGGGCGTACTTTCATATTCCCCAACCGGCGATCGTCGGCGTTCTTCCGCAAGCACGTCTGCGGCTGCGCTTCGTCTGCGGCCAAGGCAGTGCTGATGCCGGATTGCCTGACAATCAACGATTTCTTCGCATCGCTGATTCCCCTGCGAACCTGCGGGAGGATTACGCAGATTGTGAGGCTGTACGGCTGCTACAAGGCTCTCCATCCGGAAGCCGAGCCGCTGGACGATTTCGTGTGCTGGGGGGATGTGCTGCTGGGAGACTTCAATGATGTCGACAAATATCTGGTGGACCCGCGCCAGCTGTTCACCAATGTCTCGGACCTCAAGTCAATCGAAGATGATTTCAGCTATCTCACCCCCGCCCAGAGGGACGCGATCCGCTCGTTCCTGTCGCATTTCCGTGCGGAGCCGCCATCTTCCGGGAAAGACCGTTCCGCTGAAAGACATTCCGGGAAAGACCGTTCCATAAAACTGAACTTTCTGAAAATATGGAACATACTTCTTCCTCTCTATGAGTCGTTCAACGAAAACCTGCTCTCTGACGGGCTGGCCTACGAGGGTATGATTTATCGTGCGGTCGTCTCGCCGCCGGAAACGGAATCTGGAATGCCGCACGGGAAGCTGCCTGAAGGCGTGCTCGCGGCTCTCGGGGAGAGAAAGTTCGTGTTCGTTGGGCTCAACGCACTGAACGAGTGCGAGAAAAAACTGCTCAGGCATCTCCGCGATTCCGGGCAGGCGGAGTTCTGCTGGGACTGGTCCGGAGAATGGATAAGGAATCCCGAAAACCGGGCGTCATTCTTTATGTCGGTGAATGTCAGTGAGTTTCCTCAGGCCTTCCGCCCGGATGCCGAGACAGGGCTGCCGGAAACCGAGTTTAACCTCGTCAGCGTCCCGTCCTCAATCGGACAGGCGAAGCAGCTTCCATATATATTGAAGCGCCTCGGCATCAGTTCCGGAGGCTCAGATGCAACTTCCCCGGATACAACTCCCCCGGAGGCAACTTCCCCGGAGTCCGCGCCCCTCTCTTCGGAGGCAGCTACGGTCACAGGCTCCGCCGCCCCGGTCACAGGCTCCGCCGCTACGGTCACAGGCTCCGCCGCCCCCGACGCCGCCCTCGCCACGGAATGCGCCATAGTCCTCCCCGACGAGGAACTGCTGCTCCCCGTGCTGAACTCCATCCCGGACGATGTGCGGGACATCAATGTCACGATGGGCTACCCGATGAAAGGCAGCGACCTCTGCGTCCTGATGTCAGCCCTCTCCGCCGCACAGATGAACACGCTTGTGCGCGGCGGAAAGACCTACTTCTATCACAGGCATGTGCGCAGCGTACTGTCCAACAATATATTCCGAAAGATTGCAGCCGATGATGACAAGGCGGTCTGCTCGGCAGTTCTGAACGGCCGCAGGAGCTACATCGACTCCTCCGACTTCGCCGCTTCACCGCTGCTTTCCCTTTTCTTCACCCCGCTTCAACGCAATCTCGCGGAAGTTTCCTCCGAGGCGGTGTGCGCGTTCGCGGAGTACCACAAATCCGTACTGAGCCGTGTCGGGGCGCTTCTTGCGGAATGCGGACATTCCGAACTTGACACCGGGTTCGCCAAGGATTATTACAAGGCGGTCTGTCTTCTCGGGGATATGAAACTTGAGATAAAGCCGTCGACCTGGCTCCGTCTGCTCGACCAGCTGCTCGCCCCAGTCTCCGTTCCTTTCAACGGAGAGCCTCTCAGGGGGCTGCAGGTGATGGGCCCGCTTGAGATGCGCGCGCTCGATTTCCGCAATCTCATAATACTCAGCTGCAACGAGGGGACTTTCCCCCGCAGGTCGGTCAGTTCGTCATTCATCCCGCCCGAACTCCGCAAGGGCTTCGGACTCCCGACCTACGAGTATCAGGATGCCGTCTGGGCCTACTATTTCTACCGTATGATCCAGCGTGCGGAGAATGTCTGGATGCTCTTCGACTCCCGTGCGGAGGAAATGAAAACCGGCGAGGAGAGCCGCTATGTCAAGCAGCTGGACTATCTCTTCGGCGCGAACATCCACCGCTATGTCACTTCTCCGGTGCAGGAGGATGAATACTCCGAACCGGAAATCCTCAAGACCCGGGCGGATCTTGACAAACTCGGCGGTTTCGTCTTCTCGGCGACCGCCCTTCAGGACTATCTCGCCTGCCCGGCAAAGTTCTACTATGCCCGGGTGCTTGAGCTCGGAGACCTTGCCGAATCGGCCGACAATCTGGACGGTGGAACGCTCGGAACTGTCTTCCACGCGGTCATGCAGTGGATTTACGCGAAGCCGGGCACGAAAAAGGAGGCTGTCGGAAGGGTGGACGAGGCGTTCATCAGGAAGCGGCTCTCCAAGGAGTTCGCGCCGGAACTCCGCTCCCGCATCCGCGAGGAAATCTGCGAGGCCATAAAGACGGTCGAGGTCCGGGGAAAGGATATTGTCCTGTGCCGGGTCATCGAGCAGTATGTGCGCGGGACTCTCGAGCACGACCTGAGCCTGATGAAGTCCCGGGGGACAGACCATTTCACCGTGCTGGCGCTTGAGAAGAATCTCCCGTTCGAGTTTGAGGGATATGCTTTCAAAGGCTTCATCGACCGTCTCGACAGTTTCGACGACGGCACGGTCCGCGTGGTCGATTACAAGACAGGCAAGGTGACCGGAGACGAGCACAGGGTCATGGGCGAGGACGGGAACGATGCCTCGAAAGCCTCCGCCATATTCGAATCCATATTCGCCGAAGACAGCAAAGACCGTCCGAAGATTGCCCTGCAGTTCTTCATCTACAACCTTATGCTCCGTCTGAATCCGGAAGGGCGGGAACTTGTCGGCGGCCGTAGGATAACGAACGCGGTCTATTCCGTTTCGGGGATATTCAAGGACGGATGCTCGGAGTACAGCCTTCCGCAGGAGGTCATCGACGGGGCGGCGGGGCTGCTGAAGGACTGTCTTGACGGGATATTCGATGTGGAGAGGAATCCTTCGTTCCGGCGCAGCGACGATGAGGATGTGTGTAAATACTGTGACTTCAGAATGATATGCGGAAGGTGACGGGGCGAAGAAAAAGCGGTCTGCTTCGTTGGACGGCTTGATGAAATCCTCACAACCGACAGGTTGCTGCGGTTTCATCTTCACCGTCCGCCTTGCATCCCATCTTTTTATGCATCCCTTTCGTCAGTAAGCGTTAAAAAATAAATTGGTGTAGATTTGTGAAGGATTTTTGAGGATAGATTTCTTTTGGAAGAGGGTGGGGGTACTGGAGGTACATGACCGATGAGAAAAGAGATATAGACCCAAAAGACACACAAAGATTACCAAGTTGTTTTTTAAGGATTACTTAATTTGAAAATTCGTAAAATTAATGATAACGATTGCAAAAGCGTCGGCGGGGTCCGGCAAGACATACACTCTGGCGAAGACTTACATTTCGCTGCTTCTCAAATCGACGGATCCCTATGCCTACCGGCATATACTTGCGGTGACCTTCACGAACAAGGCGACGGGGGAGATGAAGGCACGCATACTCCGGGAACTCGACATCCTCGCGCACGCACCTGCGGAATCGGACTATTTCGCCGACTTCGTTCCCGCCCTGTGTCCGGACGCGGAGCGGCTGCGCAAACGCTGCGAAACTCTGCTCAATGCCATCCTGAACGACTACAGCGCGTTCTCCGTGTTCACCATCGACCGCTTTTTCCAGCAGGTTCTCCGCTCTTTCGCCCGCGAGCTCGGCCAGTTCGACTCCTACCGTCTCGAACTCGACAAGTCCTCGGTGGTGGGCGAGTCCGTTGACAGGATGCTGGAAAACCTCTCCGACAAGGACGGCGCGGTCATCGACTGGCTGCAGGAATCAATGATGAACCAGATTTCCTCCAACGGATATTTCAAGCTCGAAGACACTCTCTATTCCGCCGCAGGCGACCTCCAGTCTCCGCAGTTCAAGGCATATATGTCCGAAAAAGGGATATCCGACCCGTCGGAAATATATTCCAAGGAAAATATGCGTCTGCTGCGCAAGGTCTGCAACGCACTGACTGACAGGTTCGCCAAGGATGTCGAGGCCGGTGCCGACGCTCTCGAAGGCAGATTCTGCGGAAAAATCGGAGAGACATCCTCAGCGTTCGCAGCCAAGGGTCTGAACAAAATCAGAGGGCAGATTCTGCGTGGCGAAACGGTCGCGCCCCCTTCGGATGCATTCTGCGCGAAGATTGCCGACCGGGGAAAGCTGTTCGCGAAGGCCAAGGCTTCTCTCGCGGATGAACTTCCGACGGACTATGAAGCAGCCGCTCTGAACTTCCTGAGCCTGTTCTATGAAGTGAAGACCCGGTCCGCGGACGGCGAAATCGCGTCTGCATCGGGAACTCTGGGCGCGTCCCCATATTACCGGGCCTACCGCACGGCGCTCCAGATTCGGGACATGATTTACGGATTCGGAGTGTCCCGCGAACTTTCGGAGGCGTTCAGCGGACTTCTCAAGGAACGGAACATCCTCTGTCTCGAGGATTCAAACGGTCTGCTCAGCCGTATCATAGACGGTTCGGACGTGCCTTTCGTCTATGAAAAGACAGGCGTGCGCTACGAACATTTCCTCCTCGACGAGTTTCAGGACACATCCCTCGTCCAATGGGACAATTTCCGCCCCCTGCTCCGTGAGAGCGACTCGAACGGCAACGGCAACCTCATCGTGGGCGACGTGAAGCAGAGCATCTACCGCTGGCGGCAGTCGGACTGGAATCTGCTCAATTCCGAGGTCGGGAAGGAGTTTCCGGACAGCCGCGAGCTTCTCGGCAAGGACGGAAAGCCTGCACTCTCGACCAATTACAGGACGGAGGAGAACATCGTGGAGTTCAACAACCTATTCTTTGAGTTCCTTCGGAATCGCCTTGCCGGAGAGTTCAGGGCCGCCGGCGGTGCGGAGGTCGGGGAAATCATCTCCGGAATCTATGCCGATGTCCGTCAGGCGGCGGCACGCAAGGGCGGCTTCGGAGAAATCCGGCTCTGCTTCGCCTCCTCGGACGGCGGCAAGTCCGGAAAGCGGGGAGGCGCTGCCGGCAAGTCGGGGGACGAATCCGGGAATGGCGCGGAAAAGGCGGACGTGACGGACAAGGTGCTGGAACGCACCGTGCAGCAGGTTCTTGAACTCCACGAGAACAAGGGCGCGGGATATGGGGACATCGCGGTCATCGTCCGCAACAACGCTCCGGGCGAACGGATTGCCAATGCGCTGATGGAAAGGGGAGTGCCTGTCATTTCGGATGATTCGCTGACGGTTGACAACTCGATTGTCGTGCGCCGTCTCGTTTCCGTACTTTCGTCAGTGGAGAATCCCGAGAACAAGGCTTCCGGTTATCTTGCGGCCTCGCTCAAATTCAAGCCGGCGGAAGCGGGAGAGTCTTCGCTCGTCAATCTCGCCGAAAGCATAATCCGCAGCCTGCGTGACACCGACGGACATCTCGTCGAGTCGCACGCGCTCTATCTCCAGGCATTCATGGACTGGATGCAGTCCTGGGTTTCGGACCACGGCAACTCGCTCAAGGAGTTTCTCCGCGTATGGGACGAGAAGAATTCGGTGTCGAAGGTGAAAATCGCCTCCCCGGCGGCCACCGATGCCGTCCGCATAATCACAATCCACAAATCGAAGGGTCTGGAGTTCCCCTATGTCATAATCCCGTATTTCGGAGACATCAAGTTCTTCCGCCACGGCTATGTTTGGGCTGAACCGTCCGTCCCGGGAGAGGTTCAGGCAGGATTGTCCGGCGAAGAGGCTCTTGAGAACTTCAACAAGGCGGTTTCCGGCGGCATCTTCAAACCTGACATCTCCGCGCAGAGCCGCAGCACCTACTTCGAACCTGCCTACAACCGCGAGCGGCTCTACCAGTGCATCGACGCGATGAATCTGATGTATGTGGCGATGACCCGCCCGTCCCGGGGGCTGTGCATCATCTGCGGCGGCACATCCTCCGCCTCCGACGGGAACGGCAGTCTGAACTCCGCCTCCGACGCCCTGTTTTCTTTCGCCTCCGCACATTCCGGAGCGGTGGTCTCCGAGCCTTCCGAGTCCGCATCTGCGGGCACGGCATATGCCGGACCCGCCCCGTCCGCCGCATCGGCTCCGTCCGCCGCATCGGCTCCGTCCCTGTCGTTCGCCGTCACTGAGTCCGACTGGGGCGTGGACTATGTCGCCGGCCGCTTCTGTTCCGCCGCCGATCTCGCATTCCGCAAAGCCGGGAAAAAGCCGAAGACCTATTCGAAAGATTTCTCCCAGACGGCCTTGCCGAGCGCGTATCCGTCCTGGCCTGCGGACTCCTCGCGACTGCGGATAGACCGCGACGCCGCCGACTTCTTCTCCGCAGACGGCACGGTGGGCACAGACGCGTCCCGCCGCCTGCGCGGAATAGTTCTGCATAACATCCTCTCCTCCGTGGTGATTCCCGCCGACCTTGACAAGGCCGTCCGCTCCGCCGTCGAGTCCGGTGAACTGACAGAGGCTCAGTCCGGAGAGGCTCTCGGCCTTCTCCGCCGCCGCATACTCGACGCGCAGTCCCGGGGCTGGTTCACGGAGTCTCCCGACGAGGTTCTCAACGAACGCCCGACAGTCACCTCCGGGGGTGAGGAGCTGCGCCCGGACCGCGTCAGCATCCGGGGCGGCGAAGTCCTCATAATCGACTACAAGTTCGGCCGCCCGCACCCGGCCCACCGCGACCAGGTCCGCTCCTACATGGAAACCTGGCGCGCCCTCGGCCACATCTCTGTCCGCGGCTGCCTCTGGTACGTTCCCGACGACACCGTCATCGAAGTCGGGGATGAATAAATTCAAACATTATTCGTATCTTTATGCGTTAAGTAATCCTTAAAAAATAACTTGGTAATCTTTGTGTGTCTTTTTGGTCTATATCCTCAAAAATCCTTCACAAATCTCCACCAATTTATTTTTTAACGCTTACTAT
>CAVEDD010000089.1:0-9038 GCA_963614515.1 Treponemataceae bacterium
TATAGGGTTTACTTACACCATCGCATCAAAATCCAAATAAAAGGTAATCTGCTTCGTTGCGCCGCGACAATTTGAATGTTTTTCTTGAAAAATCAATTCTATGAGTCGTGTTAAAAAAATGGATTGTCCATATGCTTCCGCTGTCATTGTCGGCGTGAGCGGGGGAGTGGACTCCGTTACGCTTGCGGATATGCTGCACCGGCAGGGGGTTGCGAGCTTTGCGGTGGCGCACTGCAACTTCCATCTCCGGGGGGAGGAGAGCGACGGCGATGCGGAATTTGTGCGGAACTGGGCTTCGGAGCGGGGGGTGAGATTCCATTCCGTCGATTTTGACACAAAGGCTTATGCCGCAGCGCGGAAAATCAGCATCGAGATGGCGGCGCGGGAGCTCCGCTACGGCTGGTTCGCCCTGCTGTGCCGGGAATATGGCTACGGGGCGGTGGCGATTGCCCACAACGCAAACGACAATGCCGAAACCCTGATTCTGAACCTTGTGCGCGGGACGGGACTGCGGGGAATCTGCGGGATGCAGAAGGTCTCCGTTCAGGCCGTGTCTCCCGCCCCCGGGCTTGCCTCCGCTTTGGGATGCGGCGAATCGGATTTCCCGGAGACTCTGAACATCTGGAGGCCTCTTCTCGGGATGACCCGCTCACAGATTGAAGGCTATGCCCGCAAGCACGGTCTGAAGTGGCGCGAGGACAGGACGAACAAGGACTCGGAATACAAGCGGAATCTCGTCCGCAACGAGATAATGCCTCTTCTCGAAAGGCTGAACCCGTCGGCGGTGAAGGTCTTGAACAGGGATATGAGGCACTTCGCCGAGTTCGGGGAGATTGTCGACGCTCATTTCGGGGACTCGGATGCTGATTTTCAGTTTCTTCGCCCCAAGTCTTCCAAAGAGCTTCGCCCGTCGGACGCTGTCGGATGCAGCCGTCCGGATGGTCTCCATTCTGAGAGCGCGTTGCTTGAGCGGATTGTCACAAGGGGGAAGGGCTGGAGATATGCTCTGTACCTCTTCCTTGAACGATATTCATTCAGCGGTGCGGTCATCGCCCAGGTCGAGAATCTGTTGGAGTCCGGCCGCACCGTCAGCGGCAAGACTTTCCTCAGCCCGACGCACCGGCTCATAATGGCGCGTTCTTCGCTGATTCTTGAACCGCTGAGCCTGACCGCGGAACCGTTGAAACCCATTGCGGCGGGCGGCGACGGCGTTCCCTGCCGTCCGGACATTTGCGGTGACGATTCCGGAGTCTCTTCCGGCGTCAGCGTCCCCGATTGTGAGGAGATGGTTGAAAGATTTGTTCACGGTCGTGAGGAGACGGTCGAAAGCCTCGTGAAGACTCCCGGGGAGTACCGCATCAACGGCTGCACAGTCAAAGTGGAACTTTTTGACAGGCCGGCGGACTACAATCCGAGACAGCCGGAAGGGGTTACCGCTGTCGATGCCGACAAAGTCGGATTCCCGCTGATTCTCCGCTCCTGGCGTGACGGCGACTGGATGCGCCCGCTCGGATGCTGTGGCAAAAAGAAAATCAGCGACCTCTTCACCGACCTCAAATTCAGCCTCCCCCGTAAGCGTTCATCCATCCTTCTCGCAAGCCCTTCCGAAGTGCCTTCAGCCTTCTTGTCGGAGAGCCGGGACGCTGTGCCTGCCGTGGATACTACTGCAACGGCCACATTTGCAGAGACAAGCGCAGGGACTTCCGCTGAACCCGCCGCAGAACCTTCCGGCCGCGTCCTCGCCCTTCTCGGTCTCCGTATCGACGAATCCGTCCGCATCACCCCCGAAACCCGCCGCATCCTCCGTTTCACGATGGACTGAGAAGGCTCTATACCACCCAAAGTCCGTTTCAATTCCGGAAATACCCGTTTCAATTCGGTAAAATCTGATTTCGGTTTCTAAAAACCGATTCGGGGATATTGCATCTTCTTTTCAATCCGGATATTTTTGTGAGGATAAACTGATACCTTATTCGGGACAACCTGTATCTCCGGATAACCTATATCTCCGGATAACCTATATCAATATATATACATTCTATGAATCCGTTCAAACTGATTGCACCCGCTCTCACTCTGATGCTTGCGGCGACCGTGTCTCTGAAGGCGCAGGAAGCCTCGACCGACGCCGCCGTCGGGAACCGGCAGGAGGGACGGATTGTGCCCTCGGCTCTGTCACTGCGCGCCAACCTGCTCCGTTGGGTGACCCTCACCCCCGATTTGGGGCTTGAATGGCGCATCAACGACAACTGGGGACTGCTCGTGAACGGATGTTACACTTCCTGGACCTGGAATTTCAAAAACGGACGCTACGCCATCCGGGAGGTTTCCCCTGAAGTCCGGCGCTACTTCGGGAAGACGCGGCGGGGCTATCTCGGAGCGGCATTCAAGGCGGGACAGTTCAACACCAAGTTCGGTGAGACCGGCAAGCAGGGCGACATCATCGGCGGAGGTCTGACCGGAGGCTTCCAGCTGTCTCTGAACAAATGCCTCGCGCTCGACTTCTCCCTCGGACTTGGCTATATACGGGCCGACTATGAAAAATACACCGTCATCAACGACGTGAGGGTGCGGCGCGGAAAGGAGAGCGGGAACTGGTGGGGCCCGACCTCGGCCGGAGTGACACTTGTATGGACAATCTTTTAGGAGGGGACTATGAAAAGACAAATTCTTGCAGCCGTCTGCATCCTGCCGCTGATGAACTCCTGCGTAATCGACACTCTTTACAACACCCCTCACCCGACCAGATATGCAGTGGTGGTCACGGCCGGCTTCTCCGGGCGCAGCGACGGTTGCCCCTGCCCGCCGGAGTACACGCTCTCGATTGGAGGCGAGGAATGCACCGCCCTTTCGGAGCAGCCGTACTGCCACCCCGTGCTCTTCCTTCCGGGAGAATATGCACTGACGGCTTGGAACAGCTGCGAGGGGATGAGCCGCGTCCCTGAAAGTTCCGGACTTTCCGGCGGCACAGGGGACAATGCGGGGAAAGGGATGTCCATCCGTGTGGACGGTGCGGCACAAGGAGGGATTGAACCGCGTCCGGGCTACCTTTTCACCGCCGGAGAGCGGATTGCGGTCAGCCGTGACGACACCCTGCGTGTCAATCTGCCAATGAACCAACGCTGCCGCGACCTGCATTTCGAGCTGAAACTCACGGAGGGCAATCCGGAACTGGTCGGGAGCGTCATCGGACGGCTCGGCGGCATTGCGGGGACATTCGACCTCGTTTCGCAGACGACCGCCGGAGAACCGGCATACACGGAATTCCCGTTCACCCGCAACGGGGACAGGATAACTGCCGACGTGCGGCTTCTCGGCACACTCGGTCAGCAGCAGACGCTTGAACTTTCGGTGACTTTCACCGACCGCCCTGAAACCGAAGTGCGGACCACGGTCACATCCCTGACTGAGGCCCTCGCGACATTCAACGGGAAGATGACCAAGGCTTTCGAAATCACAGGCGAGCTGAGCACTCCGGTCGGAGCGGATGCCGAAGCCACCATCACGGGATGGAAAGACGTGGAGGGGGAACCCTCCGATGCGGTATAGCCATCTCCGACATAAATATATGCCTTACGGTGCAAAATGAATATTCCGACAATCGTAATAAACTCATCCATAATGAAAAATCAATTTCCAACAGCCTCACTTGTTCTCGCCGCCTCACTCGCTGCGCTGGCACTGGCGGCCTGCAACAAAAAGGAAGCGGAGACTCCGCAGACAATCACCGATCCGGTGGCTATGGCAAGCTTCACCGCAGACATCCTGACGGCGACGGCAAGCCGTGCGAATGCCGAAGGGACAGCATTCTCCAGCGGCGACAAGGTGGGCATCGTGCCAATCAAATCCTCCAGTGTGGACAAGCCCCAGAACAACAGGCTCTACACCTTCAACGGAACGAAGTTCGAGGCTGATCCGCCATACTGGTTCAGGGATAGGAGCAGCGTGACCTTCAACGCCTACTATCCTTTCACCGACGGCATCGCCTCCGACGGAACGATTTCCATAGACACGAAAGCGGAGAACCAGACAGCGGCTGCGGACGGGTGGAGAATCAACGACATACTTTTCACCTCCGCAAGCACCGATGTCAGTTATCCGACTGTCTCATACACCGGAGAGCACGCCTTCACGCATCAGCTGAGCAAACTTACGCTCACATTCAAGGCCGGCGACGGTATCGAGAATCTTTCCGCCCTGCAGAACTACACGATAGCTTCACTTGTGACAAGGGGCGGTTTCAACACGGTCACCGGAGATTCGTTCCTTGAAGCCTCCGCAGCTCCGGAAAGCCTCACGATGGCGGTCACGGGAACAACAGCGACGGAACTTGCGGCGACATCGCTCATCCTTCTTCCGCAGACTCTGTCCTCCGGCGCTTTGGATCTTTCGGTGACATTCAACGGACAGATTTACAAAGCTTCGCTTTCCATCCCGGACGGATTGGCAGCCGGGAAGCACTATACCTTCACCATAACGGTTCAGAGCACCCCGCTCGGCGTGCTGATTCCGGAGATTGTCGATTGGGAAATGGTCGCCGGAGGGAACACGGATGCGAGGATGCCTGACGTGATTTAGAAATGACGTCAATATGTGAAACAAAAGGAATCAGTAAAAAAACACACAAACGACTATGAAAGGGAAAACAACATATCTGGCGGCTTTCGCGGTACTTGCCCTTGCTGCCTGCAACAAGAACAGTGAAACGGTAATTCCGGAGGACGGCACGGTGGCGGCGCAGATTACGGCCGGCATCGGAGGGGTGCAGACCCGCGCCGCAGGAAGTGTCTGGGCGGCGGACGACGCCATAGGAATATCCACGGTGGCCGGGACAAAGACCGACTACGCCAACATTCCGTACAAATGGGACGGGACGGACTTCAAACCGGTCGGCACGGTGATTTATTTCCAGAGTCCGGAAACGGTGACATTCAACGCCTACTATCCTTTCTCCGGCACAGCCGGGACATCGGCGGGGACGATAACGGCGGAAACCGGGGCGGCGAACCAGGCCGCCGGGGCCCAGCCGCTCATCGACTTCCTCTACGCATCCGGAGCAAAGGCTGACAAGACCGCCCCGGTCGTCTCCTTCACCGACAAGACGGATGACGGGGGCGAGGACAACTCATTCAGACACAAGATGAGTCAGATTACGATCAAGTTCATCGAGGGTGACGATGTCTCCTTCGAGGGCAAGCTCAGCTCCTACACCTTGAAAGGGCTGCATCTTGCGGGAACTTTCAACACCGGAACAGGTGTGGCCGAGGCGGATGAGGCTGTCGCCGCGGAGGACCTGACAATCGCTCTGAGCGGTCCTGCGGCAAGCGGCGGGGTTTACCGTGCCGCTCCTCTCGTGCTCTTCCCGCAGAGCGTGGCGGACGGAAAAATCGCCCTTGAAGTTGTAATCGAGGGGGAAACCTACCGGACCAGCCTCAACCGCGCCGCGCTTGAGGAGGGCAACAATTACATCTTCCCGGTGACCGTGAGGAAGACCGGACTGAGCGCAGGCGAGGCGGAAATCAAGGACTGGGCTGAGGTTAACGGGGATTCCGCCGAGGCCACAATGTAGGCCGGATTGTCATAAAAGGGCGCGCTGCCGCGTCATGCTCCTTGACAAAATCCTTTTATGACAATCCGGTTCAAGGAATTGCCACTGCGCTGCAGGGCAACTGTCTGATAAGAATAAGAAATAACCATAAAGTGATGAAGAATACAGCATATGACAGAATCGGAGCGTCATTTATGATGCTCGTATCCCTTGCGGCCCTGATTCCGTACGGATGTTCAAAGACAGAGAACAGCCCCCTGGACGACAGGGCGGAACTGAGGCTTACAAGCTCGATTGAGGTGACGCGTGCCGTGAACACTCAGGCGACAAAGATTGTCTTCGGAGAGAAAGTCACCGCGTGGATTACGGACAGCGGCACCGGCGGGTCTCTCTATGCCGTGGAACTCACGGCGGAAACTGACGGCACGCTCGCCGGAGCCACGAAGATGTACTACCCGCAGACAGGCAACGGCGTGGACATCGCCGCCCTGCACGGGGATTTTACTTTCCCTGCAGCTAAAATTCCGGAGCTGACACCAGCCTCCATCAACTTCAGCGTCTCGCAGGACCAGAGCCTTAGCGGAGGGGCCGGCTACCTCAAATCCGACCTTCTCTACGCCAGCCGGAGCGCGGCGCGTTCAGGCTATGCCGTCCCGCTGCGGTTCTACCACCTGCTCTCAAAACTTGAACTGAACATCGGCAGGAGTTCCGAGGTGACAGACGGCGTTACAGGCCTGACCCTTGACGGAGTGGCTCTCGAAGGCGTATTCACGCCGGGAAACATCTCCGACATCAGCGACCGGACTTCCCGCGCGGCCGGCATCAGCGCAGGGGTGACAACCGGCAGCATAGCCATCGGAGTCTCCCTCGATGAGGCCAACGAGTCCGTCGTGATTCCGCAGGATATGGCGGGCAAGACGCTCACCTTCATACTCGAGAGCGGAGGAAAGCTCAATTACACATTCCCCGAGGGCACGGTCTTCGAGAGCGGCAGGAAGTATGTCTATAACATCACTCTCAAACTCACCGAACTGGAAATCACCTCAAGCATCGACGATTGGATTTCCACCGCAGTTGTCGACGGCAATGCTACGATGCAGAGACTCGGGAGCAAGAGCGCCGCAGAGGCACGCAAGGGCGATTTCGCGATGATTGACGGAACATTCGCGGACAAGGACGCGACACTGACTCAGGAGCAGAAGGACGGCTGCGCCGGCATCGTCTTCTGGACGGAGGCGGAGAAGACAATCACTTCGACCACTCTTGCTGATGACAAGATTATGTCGGAGGACTTTCCGCTCTGCACCCACGGTCTCATCGTGGCGTTGAAGAACATCTCCAATTCTATGATCTGTCAGGTAAAGGGATCGGGCGACTGCAAATCTGTCTGGAAAAACTTTCAGGAAAACAGTTCGACATACGGCTCCGATTCAAAATACAAGGCTGTCGCGCCGGATTTTGACAAAAACTCGGAAGCAGGCTACCACTACTCCACCGACCCGTTCAACCAGATTCTCGGCTACCAGAACACGAAGGTGACGCTCGCCTACAACGACTGCGCCTCCTCCAACGGGTGGAGCATCGTCCAGCCGGTCGCCGCGCTCGGAACATTTGGAAAAGCCAATCAAGCCCCAGCAGGCAGCACCGGATGGTATATCCCGTCCATCAAGGAACTGACCCTTCTCGCTTATGGAGATTTCAATAGCGGCTGGTACTGGGGTTCCACATATGAAAATGACGGTCTTTACAGCAATGCGTTCTACGCGAGTTATTCTTGTTACCCGTTTATCGTCAATGTCCAGACTCTTAATCTTGTGAATCCGTCACTGGAAGAAGTCGGCGGCGAGAAGTTTTTCACTGCTGACGAATCAAAAGATTCCAACGGAAGCAGACACTACAGGTCCTCCACGGAAGGACACAGCTGGAGTCAAAACACCTCTACTGCCGAACAGGTGTCTTATCGGAACAATGCTTATACACTATATTTTTATCAAGACGGCGCTAATGTTGGTACCTCGATAATAGCTTTCGGGAAACCGGTGGCGACCAATGTCCGTGCGGTCTGCGCATTCTGAAAACTGACTATATGATGAGAACTCGACTTTTTCATTTTCTGTCCGTCTCTGCGGCGGCGCTTGCGCTCTGCTGCGCCTGTGCCAAGGAAATTGAACCGTCAGGCACGCTCTGCGGGCCGCAGCCGCTCGTCTTCACCGCAGAGCAGGGAGACTTGACGCTCTACACCCGCGCGGCTGCTGACGGCAATTGGGATGGCGGCGAACTCGTGGCCATACAGGTCGGCACAAAAGTGAAAAAGTACAGAGTCACATCCTCTGAAGGCGCTCTGGAGCCTTACGACGGCGACAACGTCTTCTACCGTACGGACAAAAACGACATCGCAATCACGGCCTGGTATCCTTACAGCGATTCGAAGCCGTCCGCCCCTGACATCCCGACTGACCAGAGCACCAAAGCCAAACGCGAGGCCGGCAACCTGATGACCGCCTCCGCCACCGCCAGATTCGGAGAACCCACCACGCTTACTTTCTCCCATCAGGCGGCCCGCATCAGGGTCAAGGTTATCGGAGAGGAAGGCTCCGTCGTTTCAAATGCAACGGTCAAGATTCTCGAGATAACGGCATACAACGAGGGCAGCGGGTATTATTCCGCTTTGGTCCAGCCACAAGCAATAACCACAAGCACCGGCCTTCTTCAAGTCACCACTTCCGTCGGCACCTACAAGGCCACTGCCCCCGCCGACATCAGCATCGAGGCGGGAAAGAGCTACGAGTACAGCTTCAACCTCAAGCGCAGTCTTGTCACAACGGACGGCATAGAAGTGACTCTTTCCGAGACCGAGCTCGAGTACACCGGCAGTGCGCAGAAGCCGACAGTCTGCGTTACATATGATGGCGCTGCGTTGACCCGGGACACGGACTACACTCTTGGCTGGAGCAATTCCAGCAGCACAAATATCGGCTCCTACAACGTCACCATCACGGGCAAGGGAGCCTATATCGGCTCGGTAAAGAAAACCTACTCCATCATCGCGGCTCCCCCGTACGTCACATTCACGGCAAATGGCTCGCAGACGTTCACGATGACTCTGCCTACGGGCGAGACCGAAGCGGCGGCAATCGGGACGTTCGAATATTCCGTAGGGGGAGGGACGTGGACACCGGTCACTTCGGGAAATAACGTGCCTTTCGGCGGGGACAAGGGCAATCTGAGACTTCGCGGTACAGGGCTCAACTCCGCGGGCAGCGAAAGCCTTCTCGGCACAGCATATCACGGCGGATACTACAGCTCCATTAAATTCGGCACCACCGCCTCCGTAGAGGCTACGGGGGACATCAGGACCTTGATTTCCTACAAGAATTACTCTACAGTCTCGACAGCGAACGCGAAATTCTGCTATCTGTTCAAGGGCTGCACCGTCCTCACCTCCGCCCCGGAGCTTCCTGCGACCGCACTCGCGGAGCAATGTTATCAA
>CAVEDD010000090.1:0-8940 GCA_963614515.1 Treponemataceae bacterium
GCTGGCCGTGAACGATTTTCGACAGGCGCGTCTTGTCGATTCCGATGGACTTGGCGAAGTCCACCGCCGAGCCGCCCGTGCAGTTGTCTATGAGGTACTGCGCCCTTTCCGCTTCGGTCATCATATCTGCTCGGTTTTCATAAGTTTCTTAATGATTACCCACAGGTCTTCTTTCTCTTTCCTCAACAGTTCTATCTCGGCCTCCAGATGGGCGATGTACTGCGCGTCGGACGAGCCGTTGGTGTTGTGGTGATTCCCGTCTCCACGGATGGTCTGAATGTTTTTAGTGTTGAGCATTTCTCCGGAACCTTCAAGCACCCACATCGGATTCAACTCATTCCACCTTCTACAAACAGCCGTAGCCACAGTTTTACTCATACGGTCACGTCTCTTCACGTTGGTGATGTTTTGCGCCGACACTCCGATTTCTTTAGCAAGAGATGCGTCATTTGGCAGTCCATAACATTTCTTGATTTCTTCAAGTCTTTGATAATCAGTCATTTCTTATATAATTTTAACAATTTATCAAAATTTCTTTCAAAAAATGATTGCTTATTATCAAACTTTGTTTACCTTTGCATTCGTGGTTCACATTATGCAACGGGTGTGACCCAAGTTTGACATAAAGCTGCAATCCTAAAGATGCGCTTGAAAGCACCTGCAAGGGCACTTTCTCGTATTTCGTTCATCGCAAATTTAGGCAAAAGTTTTCAGACTATCGCAACTTTATACAATAATCGTCACACCCATTGCTGCGAACCCGACAAAAGTAGGCTTCGAGGGGTGGAAAACACCAGAAGCCCCGCAGAAAATCCGGTAAGACCGGTGGGGGTGGCGTCCTCTAAAACCGCGAGAGGACAGAGCGAAACTCTGTTGAGCGGAACCGCTCGGTAAATAGTATCCGGGGATAATGGCCCGGAGAAAAGTAACAGACAATGGGGAGAGGAGAGAGATGGCGCGTAGCGACGTAATGCGACGCCTACCTTTGAAAAATGGGCAATAGTCTGCGAACCAAGTAAAGCCTTAATGCTACCAACGGCGGTCACAAGTCCGCGTGTAAAGACAGAGTGAGGCTTAAATAATCAATGGACATAATATGGCAAAGCAGTACAAAGAGTACAACCGCGAACTGGTTGACAGCGGGAAATGGACTGAGCTGGTGAAGTCTCTGGAGTGCGGCATCTATGACATAGAACTGCCGAGCTACAAGGCACTCCGCTCCCTCCAAGTCATCATCACGAAATTCAACACGGATTCAGACTATCCGCTGAAATTCTCCGTCCGTACGAAATACGAACCGATTACTCTCCACGTGGATGTGGACAAACGAAAATGAAAGAGATTGGCGACCTCATCACCGTGCTCCAGCGGCTTGACGCGGCGATGAACAACGAGACGCGGGTAATGACCTGCGGAGAAGCCGCTTTCGTGCTGAACAAGACCCCGCAGACGATTTCCCGGTACATCACCGAGGGCAAGCTGCAACGCGCTTCCGCCAACGGAGTGACTGGCGTGCGGGCGAAGGATGTTTACAGACTGTTGTAGCGACATCCGTTGCTTATTGTTGGATTTTTTCTTTTTATATTTTTACAATTATGCCTATCTTCAAAGCAACTGACCATTTTCCGACGCGTTCGGTGGTTATGCTCGTTTACGGTGTTCCGGGCGTGGGGAAGACTTCCCTATCAAACACCGCTGACAATCCCGTCCTCATCGACTGCGACCGAGGCGCTGACCGTGCGGCTCTCCGCAAGGACACGCTCGTCTGCTCCAAGTGGGAGGACATCACTGCGGAGAAAGAGACGTTCAAGCAGTACAAGACCGTCATCATTGATACGGCGAAGGCCTGCCTCGATGACTTTCTCTGCGACTATGCAATCCGCGTAGATGATGCATCCAAGAAGAACAAGCTCAAGATGTTCGGATATGTGGGCGACGAGTTCAAGAAGTTCGTCGCATATCTCCGCAGCATCAATGTTGACCTCATTATCCTTGCACACGCTGCCGAGGATAAGGACGGAGATGACCGCATCTTCTATCCGTCCGTGACGGGGCAGTCGAAAGACCTTGTGCAGCGTATTTCCGACCAGATAGGTTTCCTTTCCTATGGCGCGGACAATTCCCGTGTTCTCCATTTCCAGAAGGACCGCAGAATCGTTGCGAAGGATACCGCTCAGCTTGGTGACATCATCATTCCCGATGTGAGCGACCCGACCTACAATGACGCTATGGCGCGGATCATCGCCGCCACCAAGAAACGTATTCAGGAGCGGACGAACGCGCAGAACGCGGCCCTTGATGCTATCAAGGGTGCAGAGGACGCTATCGCGGGAGTGATTGACGGGCCGACCGCCGATGCGGCTTTGGAAGCGATTAACGCCTGCCCTGCGGCTGACGTTCCGGCGCTCAAGAAGAAGCTGGCAACTGCCCTCAAGACCCACAATTTAAAGATGGACAAGGCTTCCGGCAAGTTCGTCAAGGCGGAGTGATGAAACGGATTTCTATCACCACTCTTGAGACATACCGCAAGTTCCTCGCGGGCGACGAATGGACGAATCAGGAAGCAATGATTGCGGCCATCACGACACCCTTTGAGGGGAACGCTTACACCTACATCGGAAGCGCGTTTCACGCGATTGTCGAACAGGGCGAAGCGGTCATAGAGGAACTTCCGGAGATGGGGAAGTTTCGGGTGACGGTGGATGGACACGAGGTGATATTCAACGAGGGTCAGGTGGCTATGGCGTTGAAGTATCGCGCAAAACTGCCTTACGCATTCCACGAGGAATGGATAGGACGGGAGTTCGACACTCCGGCTATGCCTATCTGGGTACACGGTCGTGTTGATGTTCTGCACGGCATTTTCGTGCGGGACATCAAGACCAAGTACAGCGCGGTCAAGTACAACGATTACGTCAACTCGGCGCAGTGGAAATTCTACCTCGACCTTACCGGCCTTGACACCTTCTACTTCGACCTGTTCGAGTTTCCGTCTTACAACAAGGACAGGCACGGCTGCGATGTATCATCCCTCGGAATCCGTCCCTACGGCGCTATCGAGTGCATACGATATGACGGTATGGAGGAAGAGAATCGCAGGATTGTCTGTGATTTCACGGACTTTATCACGAAATATAATCTTACGGATTACCTGAAAGACAGAGAATTATAATCATTTATCATTATGGCATTGACACAACGCGGTCTGGTTTATTTGGTCGGAGCGACCGAATCCAGACAGTACCAAGACAAGACTTTTGTTTCCCGGTCACTTATTATCGAACAGCCCGTCTTCGACCAGTACACGGGTGATAAGAGAAATTCCAATTTTGTCAAGTTTGAGGCCACGAAGCCTGAGACTTGCGGAGCACTTGACAATTATCCCGTTGGCAGCAAAGTGGAGGTTGAATTTATTGTGCGCGGCTCGAAGTATTCCAAGAAGGATGGCTCCGGCGAGGATGTGTTCACCCGTCTCGAACTGCGCAGCATATCGTTTGCGGGCACGGCAAAGCCTGCCGCTCCGTCCGGAGCATCGCCACTTCCTCCTGCCGCTCCCGCACCTGTGGCTTCCGTAGCCCAGCCGACACCTGCGGCAAGTGACTATGACTCGGAACTCGGATTCTGATGAAGTATGACACTTCCGACGCTTTGAAAAGGGCGGAGTTTCTGAACAGAGCGAACTACCTTGTCGGAAAAAGGAAGTTCGTGGAACTGACAGAACTCCGCCCCTCTACAAGGCGTTCGAGGGAACAGTCTGATTGCTGGTGGGCGTGGTGTGCGATTATCGCCCGGGCCATCGGGAACCCCAATGTGGAGGAAGTCGCCCGCGATGTCAAGCGCGCGGTGATTGGTCGCAAGACCGCCATTAACGTATTCACGGGTGAGCCTACTGACGAGGATTACTCCACGAAACTTATGACCGAGGCGGAGATGAGTGACCTGTTGACCAAGACAAAGGAATGGGCACGCGAGACTTACAATCTATGGCTCCCGTCCCGCGATGACGGACTGATATTCGAGGAAATGCTCGCGCAAAGCGAAATATAGCCATTTCGGTACGGGAACGGCACATTAGAAATATTCCATTTGATGAATAGGATAGACAGGGCAGAAATCCATAAGTGGTTCAGCCTCTTTGTGGATTGGAAGAAAATCCCGCTTGTGGAGATACGCATCGGAGGACGTGGAGAGAAGATGTACAGCGGGTATTTCAAAGACCCGGATTCTATCATTGAATGGGTGGAGAAGTACGATACCTGCAACATATATTTCGTCATCAACAGCATCAATTCGCAGTGTGAACATCTCCCGCAGTTTAATAAGATTCTTGAGCGGGTGACGAAGACCACAAGCGACGGTGATATTGTTAACCGCGATTGGGTGTTCATCGATATTGACCCTGTTCGCATGTCCAACATCAACGCCACGGACGATGAGGTGAAATATGTGAAGGAAGTCGCCCGGCGCGTTGTCCGCTATCTCAAGTCCGAGGGTCTGAACGACCCGATTGTGGCCTTTTCCGCTAACGGTGTGCATTTGTACTACCGTTGCGATATGTCTAACAACAAGGATACGGACAATCTGGTGTCGAACTTCATCAAGGCACTTGGGATGATGTTCGATGACGACAGGGTCAAAATCGACACGTCCGTCGCCAACGCAGCGCGCATAGCGAAACTCCCCGGCACGATGTCCGGGAAGGGCCGCTCGGACGATACGGAACGACCGCAGAGGATGTGCCGATTCCTCTCCGTCCCGGAATCGATTGCCAATACGGATACCGCTTACTTTGAAAAGGTCGCTGCCCTCGTTCCGGAGCCTGTCAAGCCGACAAGGGAGAACGATTGGGGGCGGCAGAAATTTGACCTCCGGGAGTTTATCCAGAAGTACGGCATAGGGGTTAAGCAGGAGACGCGGGCCGCAGGTGGGACGAGATTCATTCTCGACCACTGTCTGTTCAATCCGGATCACAAGGCGAAGGACGCGATGATATTCCAGTATGATGACGGGACTATCGCATATAAGTGCTTCCACGCTTCCTGCGCTCAATACAGGTGGCGTGACGTGCGGTTGCTCTATGAGCCTGACGCATATTCCCGCGAGGATTTTGCGGATTTTGCGTACAAGCGAAAGATGCAGGGGCAAAACGTTAAGCAGCCTTTTGTCCCGCAGAAGGAAAGCGATGACAAGGGACCTATATGGCTGTCTCTTGATGAGATTCCGACATTGAATCCGGAGAATATGACCAGCATCGGCACGGGAATCAAGGAGCTTGATTCTAAAATATACGGCGGAACTATTCTTCAGCAGCTTTCAGTGATGACAGGCCGCCCCGGTTCAGGCAAGTCCACAATGCTCAACACGATTCTGCTGAACTCTATTAATCAGGGTTTTCCCACGGCGATATTCTCAGGAGAATTGCCGAATCATTTGCTCAAATCGTGGATAACCCTTCCGGCAGCGGGACGCACCCACGTTAAAGAATCCAACAAAAGGGAGGGTTCTTTTTATGTCCCGAAAGATATTGAGGATAAAATTCTTGCGTGGCTCAAAGGAAAGTTGTTCATCCATAATTCAGAGTATGGCAACAATTGGGGACAACTGCGGGAGGATATTCTTCAAATCGTCAAGCGCGGTGCAAAGAACATCATTCTGGATAACCTTATGACGCTCTATCTCGGCAATGAGGATGACCGGACAAAGTACAAGGCGCAGATAGACTTCATCAACGATTTGCACGAGATGGTCAGAGATGCGGACATCCACGTCTGGCTTGTCGCTCACCCGCGTAAGCAGGTGGCGTTTCTGCGAGACTTGGATATTGCCGGAGCATCGGAAATTGGCAACTTGGCGGATAACATCTTCATTGTTCACCGCGTCAATCAGGACTTTGAGAATCAGGCCAAAAACTTTTTCCCGAAGTCGAAAGTGGAGGACATTCTGAGCGCGGAATACACCAACGTCATAGAGATTGCGAAGAACCGCATCCCCGGACTCTATGCCGGGAATCTTGTCGGCGTTTTCTATGAACCTGAGACCAAGCGGATGAAGAACGATAAAGCCGAGGTGTTCCAATATGGATGGGACACTGCTTCGATTCAAACCCCGTCTCCAACGGAACAGGTTCCGGCGGAGATTCACACCGAGACACCGAAAGAAATGTGGTATGACAAAGAACAAGATGATGGACTCCCTTTCTAAAATCAGAGTTTACACAAACGGTCTGGTTGAAAATGGCGTAGGAGCCTACGCTTATATTGTGATTGAGAACGTAATTGAGGATGCGAAAATCGTGGGCTTGGATACCACGGTAATCAATCCGTCTTTATTACGGGCCAAGTTCGCAATGGCGGGCCCGTGCGAGGATGATATGCGGATGAAGATGAGAGCGGCATACGAGGGCGTTCGTCACTGCCCAGCTGGTACTGCGGTCGAAGTTTACACCGACAACTTTCTTGTTGATTCTTGCCTTGATACGATAAAGGCCGCCGAAGAAGATGGGGATATAGCCGACCGTTACCGCAAGCATCTTGCATCATCCGGTATAAAGGCGACATACCATATTGCAAAGGTCTATAACGGCAGGGACCTGCCCGACAATGACCACGACGAGTGGACTTGGTTCGCTTATCACCTTTGCGAAGATGCTATCAGAAAGTATAACAAGGAACATAAGAAATAAAACACTTATGGCTGACAATGCGGGAGAGTGGATAGATGCCAAGCTCCGTATGCCGCAGGAAGGGGATTTCATCTCTCTGCCCGGCATTAAGGGCAAATACGAGGTTAAGGGATTGTCGCTGTTGAATGGCAAGGGGCAGCTTTCCATTCCGCTCGGTCTTGTCGAGAAATACAGAATCGAACAATGAAATCAATCTTACAAGTCTCGATCGTAGAAACGGACACAAGGCGAGCGAAAGTAGTTCGCTTGTTCGGGATTCCGGTATATCATCGGAAAGAATTAAACATACAGACCGAGCCGATGAGAACCGCTCGGTATTTCTGCACCACCGGGACATTACAAGAACCAAAAAACGACAAGGAAGATGTTACGGAAGATTAAGGATTATTTAACGCTCAAGCGAAGAAAAGTCTCTCCATCATTCAACTACGCAGATGCACTCGTAAGACTTTCGTCTGCCTGCCAGAAATGCAAGGTTTATACGGTTGTCCTCCCCGGTGTGTATTACGATGCCCATAGGGGCCTTTATTGTGTCCATTTTGAGTGTGCAACAAAGGAATATACCAACGGAGAGACAAGGGCAAAATATTTTTTGTCAATACGGCGGAACGAGAAGATGTGGGGCGATAGTCTTGAAAAACTGCTTGATTATGCCATCACCTATGCGGAATATGACGATGCCTTTATTAGGATGCCAAAGGATAATCTTCCCGAAGGGATAAAGATGAGCGTTAAGAATATCCATAGGACTCCGGGGCGTTCGCATATCCCCACTTTGCCTAAATGGAGATACCAATGAAGATTATCAACCACAGGGATAGGACACCGAGCCAATTCTATTGGCTTCCGTCTGTCATCGTTTCTCGTGGCTACACGGGAAGGCGTGTCTTTTTCGTATGGCTCTATTGGAGTATAGAATTATGAATCTTAACAACCTTACATTGGGCGATGCTCTGGGCAGGGCAAGGCCCGGCCTGCGCTACCGTATGGAGAAAAGCCTGGAGCTTCTGCGCAAGGCTGAGAAATTGGCTTTACGCTACGACCCCGAAAACGGCTATTTCCTCGCCTTTTCGGGCGGCAAGGACAGTCAGGCGCTCTACCATATCGCCGAGCTCGCGGGAGTGAGATTCCAAGCCGTTTTCAGCCCCACTACCGTTGACCCTCCGCAGGTCATCCGATTCATCCGCAGGCAGTATCCCGATGTCGTCTTCCTCCGTCCACGGAAGAACATCTACGATGTCGCGAGGGAGAAGAAGATGATGCCGACAATGCAGATGCGCTGGTGCTGCGCCGAGTTCAAGGAGGGCGCGGGTGCGGGCAAGGTGACGCTGACGGGCGTGAGGCACGCGGAGAGCGTAAAGCGGAGCAAGCGCAAGGAAGTGGAGGTGAGCAATCACAAGTTCGCGGGGGACTTGGACGAGTTCGAGCAGTACCGATTCGATAAACTGAAAAAGCAGTACAAGAACCTCAATCAGGACGAGTTTAGCCGCGACAAGGAGAGCGAGGTGCGGTGCATCAACGGTAAGGACAGCATCATCGTCAATCCCATAATCGAATGGACTGATTCCGATGTGTGGCAGTTCCTCAACGATGTATGCCGCGTTCCGCACTGCGAGCTCTACGACCCTCCCTACAACCGTCACCGCATAGGATGCATACTCTGCCCTATGTCTTCCGAAAAGACCAAAAGACGCGACTGCGAGATGTTCCCACACGTCAAGCGGAAGTGGATAGAGGTGTTCGAGGATTACCTGCGGGGGGGGGGTATATCAGAGGATTCAGGGAAGAATCAGGGGGGGGTACGGAATTAAGGCCGGCTCACTCCAAATGGAAGAAAGACCTATTGATTGGGGGTGGGTATGATGTTCACGATGCCGCTGAAATCATATTCAATTGGTGGATAAGCGGCAGGTCGTGGGCGGATTATTTCTCCGATTTCAAAGACCCGACATTGTTTGATGATGAATAGTATATGGAAAAAGATGAATTTCTGCGAAAGATAGCCGATATGCTGCTTGAGTGCATCACGGAGCACCCCGAGGGCGGCATCTGGAACGAGTGGCACATAGAGGCGGGCAGCAGGCTTTTCACGGCCTACGTGACTCTGGATGTGGACTACTTTCCCGAGGAGGGCGTGACCTTTCTGGGCGAGACGGAGCGCTGGCTGAATCCCGTGCCGCGAAAGGTCACGCGGCTGGAGGTGTACGAGACGGATTGGCTCTATGATGACTTGGAAGCGTGGGATATGCAGGGCAACT
>CAVEDD010000091.1:0-8827 GCA_963614515.1 Treponemataceae bacterium
TTAGGGGTATACACGCTTTCCAGGCGTGCCTCTTAAGCCACTCGAGCATCTCTCCATTTCTTCCTGTCGGAAGCACCCGGCGCCGCTCCGGAAAAGCTCATCGAATGAATTCGCGCCGCATCGCGGGTCTCCCTCAAAAAGGAAGCTCAAAAAAAAGAAGCTCCGCTCGGAACTTCTCTTGTACTGGGTAGGAGAATCGAACTCCTATTGCAAGATTGAGAATCTTGAGTACTAACCGTTATACGAACCCAGCGTTTTCGTTTTGGGATTGCAAAGGTATGTAAAAATTTTTATCCTGCAAAACTTTCTTCGTCTTACGATGAAAATTTTTCTGTTTTGGATGCTATTTTGTAATTTTGCACCCCTGTATGCTGCAGATTTGAACAATCTGCCTCCATGGCGGATTTGCGGCTGCGGAGAAGTCTTGAATTGAACGGACATGAATCGTGAGATTACGGTAGGAGTGTTTGATTCCGGGGTCGGAGGACTTTCGGTACTCCGGGAACTTGAAAAAGCTGTTCCGGAGGCTGATTTCGTGTATTATGCGGACACGGCCCACTGTCCCTATGGCGAGAAAGATTCCGGATATGTGGCGGAAAGGGCGCGTGCAATAACCGAGATTCTGATTGGCAGGGGGGCCGGCATCATCGTAATCGCCTGCAATACGGCCACATCCGCCGCAATCGCCCGATTGCGCCGGGAGTACGGTACGGCTCCGTCGGACAGGGTCTTGGAAATCACCGGAGGCCGGTATGACCATGTGCAGTTCATCGGAATGGAACCAGCGGTGAAACCGGCAGCGCTTGCGACAAGGACCGGAGTCGTCGGCGTGCTTGCCACGGCGGGGACATTGCATGGCGGCAAATACCTTGACATGAAAGGCCGGTGGTCTGACGGCATTGAAATCGTCGAATCCGTCGGACACGGATTCGTGGAACTCGTAGAGAAGAGTTCCGTGGCGGACAAGTATAAGAAAGGCTGCCTGTTCCTCAGCAGCGCTGAAGAACATTCCGGAGAAGGTGCGGACGAATGCCCGGACCATGAGAACGACAGCTCGGACGGAGATTCCGGAAACGGACAGGCCGCCGCGCCGGACGGGAAGCTTGCAGAAGACACGGTGCGCAGGAGTCTGAAGCCCCTGATTGACTCCGGAGCGGACACGATTGTTCTCGGCTGCACACATTACCCGTTCCTGCTTCCAGTATTGAAGCGCGTTTCGGATGAACTGCTGGCGGAGCATCCCCTGCGGGGACGCGACGGCGGTGCGGTGGAACACATAAACTTCATAGACCCGGCTCCTGCGGTAGCGCACAGACTTGTTGAAATCTTGAAAAATGTATAAAACAACATAAGAATTATGGAATTCAGATATGCACCGATGTTTCAGCTTGGCGAGGACAAGACTGAATACTACAAGATTCCGGATTCGGAGAAACTGGTCTCCACGACAGAATTCGAGGGGAAGAAAATTCTCAAGGTCACTCCGGAAGCTCTGACTCTGATGACGAACACGGCGTTCCGCGATGTCAGTTTCCTTCTCCGCCGCTCCCATAACGAGCAGGTGGCCGGAATCCTTTCAGACCCGGAGGCCTCAGACAATGACAAATATGTCGCGCTGACTTTCCTCCGCAATGCCGAAGTCGCGGCGAAGGGCAGGCTGCCTCTCTGCCAGGACACGGGAACCGCCATCGTGCACGGAGAAAAAGGACAGCAGGTCTGGACCGGATTCGAGGACGAAGAAGCCATATCCCTCGGAGTATACAAGACCTACACGCAGGAGAACCTGCGCTACTCCCAGAACGCTCCGCTTGATATGTACAACGAGGTGAACACCAAGTGCAACCTTCCGGCGCAGATTGACATCGAGGCCACTCAGGGTGACGAATACCGTTTCCTGATGGTCACCAAGGGCGGCGGTTCCGCGAACAAGACCTATCTCTATCAGGAGACCAAGGCCAGGATACAGAACCCCGGCACGCTCATTCCTTTCCTTGTTTCGAAGATGAACAGCCTCGGAACGGCCGCATGCCCTCCGTACCACATCGCATTCGTGATCGGCGGCACTTCTGCTGAGAAGAACCTCCTCACCGTAAAACTCGCTTCGACGCACTACTACGACTCGCTTCCGACCTCTGGAGACGAGACCGGACGTGCTTTCCGCGACCTCGATCTTGAGGCGAAGCTTCTTGAAGAGGCTCACAAAATCGGACTCGGAGCGCAGTTCGGCGGCAAGTACATGGCACACGATGTCCGTGTCATCCGTCTTCCCCGCCACGGAGCAAGCTGCCCGATAGGATTGGGCGTGAGCTGTTCGGCGGACCGCAACATAAAGGCGAAGATAAACGCCGACGGAATCTGGATTGAAAAGATGGACGACAAGCCGTACGAACTCATCCCCGAGGAATTGCGCGGAGCAGGCGAGGGTGATGCGGTGAGAATCAATCTCGACAGGCCTATGGCGGAAATCCGTGCGGAGCTCACGAAATATCCGGTTTCGACCCGCCTGAGCCTCAACGGCACCATCATCGTGGCGCGCGACATAGCCCATGCGAAAATCAAGGCACGCATCGATGCCGGTGAACCAATGCCGCAGTATCTCAAGGAACACCCTGTCTATTACGCCGGTCCGGCAAAGACTCCGGAGGGGATGCCGTGCGGCTCTCTCGGTCCGACGACGGCCGGACGCATGGATCCGTATGTCGATGAATTCCAGGAGAAGGGCGGTTCTCTGATTATGCTCGCGAAAGGAAACAGGAGCCAGACAGTGACCGACGCCTGCAAAAAGCACGGCGGATTTTATCTCGGTTCAATCGGAGGACCCGCGGCGATTCTTGCGCAGAACAACATCAAGAGCATCGAATGCGTAGAGTTCCCCGAACTCGGAATGGAGGCGGTGTGGAAGATACGCGTGGAAAATTTCCCGGCATTCATACTCGTTGATGACAAAGGCAACAATTTCTTCAGCAGATTCGGACTGTAGGAACTGTCCCGAGCCGTGCGGGAACGCACTGCCCGTCATTTCAGAAATACGAAGAACACTGCGAGAATCAGACAGGCGAATGCGGCGAAATGATTCCACTGGAGTGTCTGCCCTTTGAAAAGCACTGTCACGAGTACGGTGAACACGGTGAGCGAGATGACCTCCTGAATCACCTTGAGCTGCATCAGGCTGAACGGGCCTCCGTTGCCGTCGAATCCGATTCTGTTGGCCGGGACTTGTGCGCAATACTCGAAGAAAGCCACTCCCCAGGAGAACAATATGACAAGAATCAGCGGCCATCCGGTGGAGATTTTCATTTCCTGAAGTTTGAGGTGTCCGTACCAGGCGAATGTCATGAAGACATTGGAACATATGAGCAGCAGAATCGTGTATATCGCTTTCATCATCGTGTGAAAATTAGTAAGCGTTAAGGATTACTTAATGGCGTGCAAAAATACGAAATAACGAAATAAATCATAAAATATGACACTGATAAAATCGATTTCCGGCATCCGCGGAACGATAGGGGGCGCTCCGGGCGGTGCGCTCACTCCGATTGACATCGTGAAATTCACCTACGCCTATTGCGAAAAACTCCGTGAAAGGCGGCCGAAAGCAGCGGGCGGACGCTACAAGGTGGTGGTCGGCAAGGATGCAAGGCTGAGCGGAGAAATGGTCGAGGACATTGTCTGCGGCACTCTTATTTCCTGCGGCGTGGATGTCGTCAAGGCGGGCTTCGCATCGACTCCGACCACGGAGATGGCGGTGACTTTCTCGGGTGCGGACGGTGGAATAATCCTTACGGCTTCGCATAATCCGAAGCAATGGAACGCCCTTAAGCTTCTTAATGAAAAAGGGGAATTCCTCAATGCCGCAGAAGGGGCTGCAATACTTGAATGTGCTGAAAAAGAGAGATTTGACTTCGCTCAGGTGGAGGAACTCGGAGCTGTGGAGGAGCACGACTTCACGGACGAACATCTCGACGCCGTGCTCGCGCTTCCCGCAGTCGATGTGGAGGCGGTGCGCAAAGCTGGGTTCAAGGTCGTGCTTGATGCGGTGAACTCGGTCGGGGGAATCATAATGCCGCGTCTGCTCAAGAGGCTCGGCGTGGAGTGTGTGGAACTCAACTGCGAACCGACGGGAGATTTCGCTCACAACCCCGAGCCGCTTCCTGCGAACCTTGTGCAGCTCTGTGAGACGGTGGTGAAGGAAAAGGCCGACCTCGGAGTGTCGGTCGATCCGGATGTGGACCGGCTTGCGCTCATCTGTGAGGACGGGAAACCGTTCGGTGAGGAATATACGCTCGTGAGCGTCGCCGACTATCTTCTCGGACGTGCCTATGACGAGGCGCTTGAGAGCGGAAAGTCTCTCGATGAGGTATGCGCTCCATATGGAATGGCAACCGCATCGAACCTGTCTTCTTCCCGTGCTCTCCGGGACGTTACGGAAAAATTCGGCGGAGAATATTTCTCGGCGGCAGTCGGTGAGGTGAACGTGACGACGAAAATGAAGGAATGCGGAGCGCTGATCGGCGGAGAGGGGAACGGCGGCGTGATTTATCCGGCTCTCCATTATGGGCGCGACGCCATGGTCGGTGTGGCGCTGTTTCTCACCAATCTCGCACACAAGCAGATGAAGGTGTCGGAACTTCTGAAAACCTATCCGCAGTACGTAATCACGAAAAACCGCATAGACCTTTCCGACAAAGCGCTGATTGACAAGATTCTTTCCGAAGTTCAGAAAGTCTATGCCGATGAGGACGTGAACACTGTCGACGGAGTGAAGATTTCATTTGAAGAACGCAGACAGTGGGTTCACCTGCGCCGGTCCAATACTGAGCCTATCATACGCATCTATGCTGAGGCCGCGACAAAGGAAGCCGCCGACGCCCTTGCCGAAGAAGTGATCGGCATCGCGAAGAAAATCATAGGTTAGGAAACGGATTCTCATTCGACGGAATATGTTCTCATTCAGAACCACACCCATCCGGGAACAGCTTGACAAGGCTCTCGTTGACGGAGAGGTGGGCTGTTTCTGCACACAGAACTGCTGGGACACCGCCTCTGGACAGTATATGTACGACATTTTCAGGCAACGGGGGAATCTCCGGACGGTGTTTTCTCCGCGGGATACGGAACTTGCTCCGCTCACGAACCACATCGGGTTCACCCCGGAAGAACTCCGGGGGCTCAATGCCGTTGTCGTGGAGATCCAGGATGTCGGAGTCCGGTACTTCAACTACACGAAGGACGTAATGGCCCTGATGGAGGCGCTCCGTGACATGGGCGACAGTGCGCCGTCGCTCTATGTCGTCGATCATGTCAATCCGGCCGGCCGTGTGGTGGAGGGTTCGATGCCGCAGGGTGACTGCGAGCCGCATACTCCCAAGATTCCTCACCGTCACGGGCTTTCTCTCGGTGAACTTGCCCTGCTGTATCACACGGAAATCGGGGCGAGATTCGCCCTGCATGTCATATCGGCGAACGCGACAGATTCGTCCAAGGCGCTTCTGCCGTGGGCGATAGCCCCCTGCTCCGACATCCCCGGCATGTTCACCTGCGACATGTACAGCGGCGGCGGGTTGTGGAACAACACCAATGTCTCTCCCGGCATAGGCACGGCGCGTCCCTACGAATATATCGGAGCGCCTTTCGTCAAGACCGTCGCATCAGCTTCGGCCGGCGTAGCCCCTCCTCCTCCGGCCGAAGGCGCGACAATGCGTCCCTGTTCATTCACGCCGGCCTGCGGACGCTATGAGGGGAAGAAATGCTATGGCTACCAGATTATGCTTCAGCCCGGCATCGAGTACCATTCTTTCCTGCATACGGTTTATCTGATGCGCTATATGCGCCAGACTTTCCCGTCTTTCGCCCTTGACCCTTCATTCGCGCTGAAATTGTCCGATCCGCTGGTTCTCTCCTGCATCACGGGAAAAGTCAGTCCGTTGGAAATGCGCGAACACATCAAGACTGAAGAGCAGAAATGGATTCGCAAAGCGAAGAAATATCTCCTCTACGATGACCAGCCCTACCGGGTGAAGTAGTTTTCTCCGGAAGCAGAGCAGGAGAAGCCGGTATGATTTTGTCGGACGGTTTTGCTGAACGGTAAAAAAATCATACCTTTGCAACGGAATTGAGATATGGTGTAATGGTAGCACAAGAGATTTTGGTTCTCTTTGTAGAGGTTCGAATCCTCTTATCTCAACCAAAACCTTGTAACTCGCGAGGAGATAAAGAGTTACAAAAAATTGACCCGAAAAACGGGACAGAAACGCGACAGCTTTCGCACTCGACCGACAGCCTCTACGGGGCTTTGCTGGACTTGTGCGAAAGAAAAAAAATGTCTTTCGCAAATCCCATCGCGTATAAAGATTACATACCTGCGACCCTCAATGAGGGCGCGGTGTGGTACATCAGTTTCTATGTGAAATCCCCGCTTACAGGAAAGCTCCAGAGACAGCGGCTGAAGTTCAACCGCATCGAGTCCGTCCGTGAACGGAGGAGGAAGGGACTGGAGCTTGTCACCGCGCTGAACCGCAACCTCGCGCTCGGATGGAATCCGCTGGAGGAGAAGATTGCTCCGCGTGCCTCCGTGTCGATAAAGGATGCGGTCGGGAAATTCCTTGAGAGCAAGAAGAAGGAGGTCGAGGCCAATTCCGTGCGGTCGTACTCCGCGTTCATCAACACTTTCCTCTCCTGGCTGAAGGCTTCGGGGCGAAAGGAGACCGCGTCAATCTGTTCGGTGTCTCCGGAAACTGCCTCGCGCTTCCTTTCGGACATCGATGCGGAAAAGAGTCTGACAGTGCTGACCTACAACAATTATCTCCGCTTTATGTCGATACTCTTCCGCTGGCTTCAGGAACACGGCTATGTGAATGAAGACCCGTTCTCCGGTCTGAAGCCGAAGAAAGTCAAGAGGTACAGCAAGAAGCGGCGCATCCTTACGGACGATGAACTGTCCCGTCTCTGGGAGTGGCTCTCAGAAAACAATCCGGGATTCCTCCGGGTGGGCCTGCTGTGCTACTGCTGCCTGATGCGCCCGAAGGAGATTATGCTTCTGCGTTGTTCGGACATCGACCTTGAACGTCAGATTGTCAATGTCCGTGCGGAAATCGCCAAGAATGACCACGATTCCGTGCGCACCATTCCGGACGCTATGATGAAGTATTTCCGTACGGCGGATTTGTCAAACGGAGACTGGTTCCTATGTTCCGGGCCAGAGTTCAAGCCAGGAAAGAATAGGTCGTTCCCGCAGCGTGCGTCCGACTACTGGGGCAAGGCAGTCCGTCCGGCTCTCGGTTTCGGGGACGATGTGCAGCTGTATTCGCTCAAGGACACCGGAATCACGAACCTCGCGGCCGCCGGAGTCCCCGTCTCGTTCATCCAGCAGCAGGCGGATCACAGCAGCCTCGCGATGACCTCAATCTACTGCCGGCGCACAGGCAAGGCCACGGAGGAACTCAAGGGCGTGGACATCCTGAATGTCGGGGAGTGAGGGACGGCTTCGCGGCGGGCACGAAAAAGCGGCACCCCGCAAGGGATGCCGCCGTGGCCACAACCCACGGGTGGCCGGTGTAATCAAAAAACTAATAGATATGACGAATTAACCTATTATTGTGTGGGTTAAAGTTTATCAGCGACCCTCCGGATTCTGTCGGAGAGGTCGCACAAAGCCCCTTTGAACAGTTGCATTTCTTCCGGAGTGAAACCGCCTTTGCCTCCGTTCCCGTCGATACCGTCCAGCTTGTGATAAATCCACGATGCTGACTTGCCGAAGTATTCACGCGACAGTGTGCCCCACGAGATGAACAGGTCGATGTCGTCTATCATCTGCCGCATCTTTGAATTTTTCAACATTTCGGCATACGCCGCCACTTTTCCCTCAATATCCATAGTACATTCGTTTAATGGAGGCTCTTGCGAGCCTCCCGTGTTAAAGAATCATTGTTTCAAACAAATCCCGAACATATTTGAGAAGTTCTTTCGATGGATTGTGTCTAAAGATACTACGATTTATCGTAATATGCAAATTTTCAGCAATTATTTTTCTGCAAATTTCCGACTCCGGTGAATAAAAAGCCCCCGGATTTCTCCGAGGGCGGACGGCTAAAACGTGTTCGTCAAAACATTAAGAGATAGCCGAAAGTTCCCTTGCGATGCTGTGTATCCCGTTGATGATTTTCGCCTGCGTGGCCGGTTTAGGCATCCTCCAGCCGTTCGCATAGTGGCTGAGCTGCTGTTCATTGATTCCGGTTTCCTTGGACAAGGCCTTGCGGGTTATGAAATTCTCGGAATAACGGAGCAACGCCCGTGTCGTCAGTTCAAACACCGGCTCCCATTCGCCCTGCAATTCCGCAGGAATTTCATCCGGTTCCAATCCCTCGACGTGAAACTTCAGAGCATCGACGATGTTCCGCTGAACCTCGTGCAATGTACTGCCGGTTGCGACGCAGGCGATATCCTCGTTCACCGGAGCCGCGCCGTAGTTGTGCTCATACCAATCAATCTTTATCCTTACCTTCTCCATAATAATTGTGTTTATTCCGCTCATATTCGAGAAAAGGAGGGTGGTCATTTCCACCCGGCCTGTTTCCAGATGCTGTTCAGAAGTTCCTGTCCCAAGTCGTCGCCCGGCTTTCCGTTCACAGTAACAGTCCCTTTCTTGTTTTTGTTCTTGAACTGCCGGTGGTCTCCTTTCATTCTGACGAGTTCCCAACCGTCTTTCTTCAGAAACTCAAGCACCTGTCGTACTTTGTACTTTTTCATATCTCTTATGTTTTGACGAAGCGAAGATATATAAAAATATATCATTATGCAAATATTTTGGTATATTTTTCTATATCCAAAA
>CAVEDD010000092.1:0-8760 GCA_963614515.1 Treponemataceae bacterium
AGCCGTGGCTATGATGATGTCGCAATCTCCGCCATCGCAGGAGGGAATTTTCTCCGTTGCCTCGGTCGCGTGTGAGCCGCCTCAGGCAAGTGTCGTGAGAAAATCTGCCATAAATTTCGGTTATTGATTGACAAAAGTGATGCAACAAAAGTGTTTTAATATTAAACTATTTTGTTGTATCTTCTTTCTTAATGTGTGTTTACCTCTGAACTGATTGTTTCCCATAATAAATGGAGCGCCGCCTCGGAAAAACTCTCGATGTTGTGCTTGCGGTCTCCGTGGCAGTTGAATGAGGCCGTTTTCGTGCCGTTTCCAGAGGATATTCCGACCCATACGAGACCGACGGGCTTGTCCAGTGTCCCGCCTCCGGGGCCTGCGATTCCGGTCGTGGCCACTGCGTAGTCGCTGCCTGTCAGCCGGCGGACACCCTCCGCCATTGCGGCCGCGACCTCAGCGCTCACAACTCCGAAATCTTCTATCGTCTCAGCCGGAACTCCGAGCACCTTTTCTTTGACCGGGATTGCGTAGGATGTGACGGAACCGAGATAGTAGGCGGAACAGCCCGGAACCGACGTCATTATCTCGGAAATCATACCTCCTGTGCAGGATTCAGCGGCGCTGACCGTCCGGCCGGTTCTGAGCAGCAGTTTTCCGATTTCAGTTGACAGACGGATGAGGCTGTCACGGGATGTTTCTTTCATCATATCACTTTCATTTCATCTGGCCGTGTCATTTCATCTGGCCGTGGCTGTTCAAGGCAGGCAGGTTATTGACTATCTTTCTGACAATTGACGGGCCCTCGCGGAAAAATCCGGTATAGACCTCGACCATCGAGGCTCCGGCATCCAGCATCTTCCGCGCCCTGACGCTGTCCAAGACTCCGCCGATGCCGATGATTGGGAGCAATCCCCTTGATTTTCCGAATATATGACAGATGAACTTCAAGTTTTTGTTGAAGAGTTCGCTTCCATCTTTGTCATCATCATGTCTCAATGTACTGCCGGCCACGATTCCATCGATGCCGGAGGAGAGGCAGCATTCAATGATTTCGTCGGTCTGCGCACGGGCGATTTCCGGCGTGAGACGTACAAGAACCGGCTTGTTGCTGTCGTAGTACAGGCGCATCGTCAGCAGTCTGTCGATTATTTCCGGGAGTTCCGAAATTCCTCCGTCCTCTTCATCGTTTCCGCCGGCATCTTCTTCGGAACAGCAGTGCGGGTTTATCACAATCATATCGACGAAGTCATATATGAGGGCGAACGCTTTCTCGTAGTCTTTTACGATTTCCGCTCCGCGACTCTGCGGATTACGTGTTATGTTTCCGGCAATCACGCAGTCAGGCCTTTCTCCTCGAAGATGCTCGATGGCCTTCTTGACCCCGAGATAATGTTTTGCCGATGTGGCATAGTCCTGCCTGATGTATGACATCGGGCCTATTTCTATGAAACTGAAGCCGAAGTCCGACAGTATGTTGTAGAGAACTCCCTCCGTGTCTATCGATGCTGCGAGTCCGACGGGGTTGCTGAACTCGATTCCGAAAAGTTCAAGCCTGCGGTCGGTTCTGATCCGTCTTTTGTAAAGCAGACGCAGCAAAGCCCTCGCGAACGGGACCTTCCTCACCCTTGCGAGAACCTCTGCGGCGATTCCGAACGCCTTTGCCGTGGAGTTGTGTCTCAGATAATATTTCAGCAGAATCTTGTACATGTAATCTGTAATCCGTAATCCGTAATCAGCGCAGGCACGTCCAGAAACACCGGGATATGCCAATAAACCGCAAACTTACGCAAAATCCCGGACAAAACGGTCGCACGGAATGCGCAATACTTTCAAACCTGCGCGAAAAAACGCCTGTCAGTGCAGTTCCTGAAATGTTCCGTCGTCGAAGAATACTATGATTTTGCTGATGTTCCGCTGAATTTCCCCAGAAAACCGCACCGCTGAAGCGACTTTTCCTGAAATCGTAGTCTCTTCCGTGGAGGGCTTCCTGTCTGTCTGCTGCGGCATCCCGCCTGTTCCGAGCGTCTGTGACGGTGCTGTGCGGACTTCCGAAGAAGAATGCCGTGCAGCGGAAGAATCAGCTTCGGTTTCGGCCGACTGCCGATTTGAAGACTCCAAGTCGGTGGGGAAGAGCAGCTGGTCTTCCGGGATTTCCACGGTCTGCTGAGCCTGCCTGCCGCTGTCCTTGTACATCCGCCCGCTTCCGAGCATCAGCCACTCCGGGTTCAGCTGCGGGTAGTGCCGCAGCATTGCCGTGATGAATTCATAGCTCGGCTTGTTTCTGCCTGACAGGATGTGCGACACGCTCGCCCGTGCGACCCCGATGGTGTCGGCGAACTGTGACTGGGTGATGTTTTCAGCACTGAGGAACTGCAGTAATCGTGAGTTCATAGTTGTAATCAATAATGTTACAAAGGTAAACAAAAGAAAACAAGGATTCAAATTTATTTTGTTTAACAAATGTTAATAGCATTGTGAATAACTCCTTTATGCATATTAATAAACACAAGAATTAATCAAGCATAAACAATTGATTCATAATGATAATAATAGTGAATAATAGTCCAAAATCCAGCCCATTGCGGCAAAAAGGCTCGGATTTACGACATACCTAAAAGTTATAGCGTAGATAAATGATAATAAATAGTTGATATTTAAAAACATAGTCATATCGATGATAGTATATTAGAAAAAATTATAGATATTTTTGTATATAGGTAGGACATTGTTGAGAATTATGAGATATTCTGCGATATATTTAACATTTGTAAAATAGATTTAGGTATGATGTGAATTTAAAGTTGTAAATGCTATTGTGGCGGAAAATTGCTAAATTTGCGGCACCATACTGAAATGACAGACTATGATTCCAGAAATACACATCGAGGACTACAATTATGCGCTTCCGGAAGAGCGCATAGCTAAATATCCGCTTGCGGAGCGCGATTCATCGAAACTGCTTGAATATGAAAGCGGCACAATCCGGGAACATATTTTCCGCGATCTTCCGGATTTGCTCCCCACACAATCGCCGATGGTGTTCAATGACACCAAGGTGGTTCCCGCAAGAATGCATTTCCAACGTGAAACAGGGGCTTTAATCGAGATTTTCTGCCTTGAACCGGTGTTTCCGGTGGAATACAATCTCATATTCGCCGCGACGGAAACCTGTCGGTGGAAATGCATCGTGGGCAACGCCAAGAAATGGAAGTCGGACACCTTGACCATTGTAAATCCGGAAAATTCCCCGGAGATTGCGGGAATCGGGCTGACTGCGGATCTGGTGAGCCGTGACGGTCAGACCGCCGAGGTCGAGTTCCGCTGGAAAAACGGACTGCCTTTCTCCGGCATACTTGAAATCTGCGGAAACATCCCCATCCCGCCGTACCTGAACAGGGATACTGAGGCGATTGACCTTGAGCGTTATCAGACTCTCTATGCGAAATACCGCGGCTCGGTAGCGGCTCCGACCGCCGGACTGCATTTCACCGGGCGGGTTCTGGACGAGATACGGAAGAAAGGCATAGAGATGGACAATGTCTGTCTTCACGTGGGGGCCGGGACATTCCTGCCGGTGAAGGACAGTCTTGTGTCGAGACACCATATGCATCGCGAGCCGTTCTCTGTGAGCATCGACCTGCTTCGCCGTCTGCGCGACAACGGGGACAATGTCACCGCAGTGGGCACGACTTCAGTCCGTACGCTCGAATCCTTGTATTATATAGGTGTCCACTGCATCGAAGACGGAGAGCCGTCCGATGTCTCGCAATGGGAACCGTATGAGCGGGAATATCCGTATTCATTCAGCGAATCCATAGACGCGATAATATCGTATCTCGAAAGAAATTCTCTTGCATCTCTTGTCGCCGGCACGCGCATAATCATAGTGCCCGGATTCAAGTTTCGCGTCGTGAAGACTCTGATCACCAATTTCCATCAGCCTCAGAGCACGCTTCTTCTGCTGATTTCGGCCTTTGTGGGCGGCAACTGGAAACCAATATATGACTATGCGCTCGGGCACGGCTTCCGTTTCCTCAGCTACGGCGACAGTTCCATACTCCACAGGGCGGATTCTGATGTTTAGGGATTTTTGACGATATTTTCGTATATTCGCGGGCTGATTCGGAAGACCCGTTCCGCACCGGCGAAACCAAGACGAAACTAAAATGAACGAAATGGAAGACTACAACGATATCGACGCGATAGGTTCGTACAAGACCGACGCCGAGGCCGTGGATGCATTTCAGCACATAGCCGCAAACCCGATACTCCCGAAAATCTCGAAGTATTTCTACCCGGAGGATGACGCCGACTATCTCAAGAAGCAGCTGCTTCAGATGAAGTCGGTGAATGATTTCCAGGATGTCATAATGTCCAAGATTGTCAAGCGCATATTGGATACGACGGCACGCAATTTCTCCTACGACGGCATTGCCAACATCGAGGACGGCAGGAAATTTCTCATGCTGTCGAACCACAGGGACATCATCCTCGACCCGGCCATCCTGCAGTGGGTGCTCCATCAGAACAATCTGCAGCCTACGGAGATATGTGTAGGGGACAATCTGATACAGAGCAAGTTCATAGAATATCTGATTCGTTCGAACAGGATGATCAAGGTCATCAGGGGCGTTTCGGCGCGCGAGCTTTACCTTTCTTCACAGAGGCTTTCACGCTACATCCGCAACAGCATCACCACAGGCGAAAGTTCTGTCTGGCTCGCACAGCGGCAGGGACGCACGAAGGACGGCTGCGACACGACTGAACAGGGGCTTCTGAAGATGCTCGACATGAGCGGCCGTCCGGACAGTTTCAAGCAGAATTTTGCTGAACTGAACATCGTGCCGATGAGCATTTCCTACGAAATCGAGCCTTGCGACATCCTCAAGGCGCGTGAGACTTTCATCGCCGCACGCGACGGGAAATATGTGAAGAGCCAGGGCGAGGATCTGCACAGCATACTCGTGGGCGTGACCCAGCAGAAGGGAAACATCCATCTGAACATAGGCAGGCCGCTGACCGACGAGGAATTGTCGCTCGCTTCGCTCTGTGACAAGAATGACCGCTACCAGTACATCCGCCACGCCGTGAACATCCGTGTCGTGGACGGCTACAGGCTGTGGAAGAACAATTACATCGCCTACGACCTGCTGAATCCGGGAGACCGCTTTGCCGGGAAATACGAGGAGACGGACAGGAAGGGCTTCATCGACTATATGGAGCATCAGCTCGACAGCATCGAGCCGGAGCTTGACCGCGCCGGGGTGCGGGAGCATTTTCTCGGGATTTATGCGAATCCTATCGTGACGAAGGATATTCGCGCCAAGGGCGGCCTCCTCGTGTAAATTCCTAATTAAACTTCGGATTACTGCGTTATCCGGCTCCGGAAAATCCTCACAACCAACAGGTTGCTCCGGTGTTTCCGTCACCGGATGCCTTGTCCTCCTCGTTTAATTCGAAATTTACGGCTCGGCATTTATCAATGAGCATAACGAAGCAATGCGCCTTTTAAGGGGGCGGGAGGCAGACTGTCTTAAAAGGATGCAGTGCAAGGCTTGCGACGAAGATAAAACCGCAGCAACCTTGTGGTTGTGAGGATTTTATCAAGGAGCATAACGCAGCAATGCGCCGTTTAAGGGATTCCGGGAGGCAGACTGTCTTAAAAGGATGCAGTGCAAGGCTTGCGACGAAGATAAAACCGCAGCAACCTTGTGGTTGTGAGGATTTTATCAAGGAGCATAACGCAGCAATGCGCCGTTTAAGGGATTCCGGGAGGCAGACTGTCTTAAAAGGATGCAGTGCAAGGCTTGCGACGAAGATAAAACCGCAGCAACCTTGTGGTTGTGAGGATTTTATCAAGGAGTATAACGAAGCAATGCGCCTTTTAAGGCAGTCTGCTAATTAGCAGGGACATATAGGCAAAGTACATCAGCAGCATCACAATACCTTCGGGGACACCGAGTTTCGCCCGTCTGCGGAAACAGAGTCCGCAGAGCACGAGGAAAAGCGCAGATGCGGTCACGGCCGCGATATCTGTCGCCGTCACATTGGCGAACGACAGCGGCGTGATGACTGAGGCGGTTCCGAGAATCAGCAGGATGTTGGAGATGTTGGAGCCGAGAATGTTTCCGAGCGCGAGTTGCGAGCGTTTTTTCATCGCCGCCACGATGCAGGTGGCGAGTTCGGGGAGGGAAGTGCCTCCGGCAAGAATCGTAATCGCTATGAATTTATCCGGGACATTGCACAGGTGCGCGATTTCCACGGCCGAGTTGACGAACAGCTGTCCTCCGCCGACGAGTGCGCCGAGTCCGAAGAGCACCATCACCAGCGCGACCGGAGTCTTGTAGAGTTTCACACCGCTTTCTTCCGCGTCTTCGTTTCCGCTGCCGTTGCGGAACGAAAGGTAGAGATAGAGCGCGAAAATGACAAGCATCACCGCTCCGTCAATCCGTGTGAGTTCGTCCGCGCCGAAGCCGAAGATCGTGTGCGTCAGCCCCATACATATAAGCAGAAGTGTCACGAGCAGGTTCAGCGGCATATCGATGCGTCTGTTGCTCTTTGTGATTGTCAGCGGGCAGATCAGAGCCGTCACTCCGAGTATCAGCATCGCATTGAATATGTTGGAGCCGATGATGTTGCCGATTGCGATGTCGGCGTTTCCCTGGAACGCTCCGGTGCAGCTCACCACGAGTTCAGGCATTGAAGTTCCGATGCCGACGATGGTGAGTCCGATGACGAACTCGCTGACTCCGGCTTTCTTGGCTATGCTTGATGCGCCGTCGACAAGCCAGTTCGCGCCCAGCAGAATGACAATCAGACCTCCGAGCAATATCAAAATTTGTTCAAACATATTTCCTGAAGCATTTGTTTTTTTTACTGATACTAAGTCCCGACCACCCTGACGCAGTCGTATTTGAGATGTATTATGGCCGAAAAGACGCTCAAATCCGTTTCAAAGCTACGACATTCTCAACATGATGCGTCTGCGGAAACATATCCACAGGCCGCACAGCCGTGATTTCATATTGCCCGCAGAGAATGGCGAGGTCGCGGGCCTGTGAAGCCGGGTTGCAGCTGACATACACCATCCTGTCAGGTGCGGCTTCAAGTATCACTTTAGCCACGTCCGGATGGATTCCGGCTCTCGGCGGGTCGAGTATTATCACATCCGGCCGGCCGTGCTCCGCAATGAAATCCGCCGTGAGCACATCTTTCATATCTCCGGCATAGAACTCGCAATTGCTTATCCCGTTGTTCTTTGCGTTCACTTTGGCATCTTCGATGGCCTCAGGGACATATTCGATTCCGACAACTTTCGCAGCCTGCCGAGAGACGAACTGGGCTATTGTGCCCGTTCCCGTGTAGAGGTCATAGACGACCTCATCGCCTGTGAGGGCGGCGAATTCCCTTGCAGTGCTGTAGAGCTTATAGGCCTGCCCGGTGTTGGTCTGGTAGAAGGATTTCGGTCCGATTTTGAATCTGAGTCCCTCCATCTCTTCGTAAATCGCCTCTTCACCACTGTAGAGCACGCATTCCTGATCGGAAATGGAGTCGTTCGCCTTGCCGTTGATGACATAGTAGAGCGAAGTGATCTGCGGAAATTCAGCGGCCACGGCATCGAGCAGGGCAGTGCGGGCGGCCGCGTCCTCGTGATAGAAGCAGACAATCAGCATCACATCGCCTTTCTCCGTGGTGCGGACGACCATCGTGCGGAGAAAACCAGTATGTTCCCGGATGTCGAAGAAACTGAGCTTATGCTCTATGGCATAGGCTCTTATGAAATTGCGAATCTCATCGGAAGGGGAGGGCTGGAGGTGACAGCTGTCGATGTCGAGAACCTTGTCGAAGAACCGCCCCACGTGGAATCCGAGACCGAGACGCTCTGTTTCGGAGAGTTCTTCGGGATTCTCATTCTCGTATATCCATCTGCGGCGCGAAAATGTGAATTCCAGTTTGTTGCGATAGCGCCGCGTCTTGTCAGAACCTATAATCGGTTGAATTTCAGGCACATTCAGATGTCCTATGCGTACAAGCTGGTCATAGACCTGCCGCTGTTTGGCCTCAAGCTGCATTTCGTATGGCAGCGGCTGCCACTTGCAGCCCCCGCAGACTCCGAAATATTTGCAGAACGGCTCAAGACGATGTTCTGACGGCTGTACGATGCGGAGGATATATCCCTCCATATAGTTTTTCTTCTTTTTCGTGACTTTTATGTCCACGACATCTCCTGGCACGGCGAACTGCACGAACACGACCGCGCCGTCCACGTGCGCGAGCGCCTTGCCTTCGGCCGCCACAGCCTCAATCGTGACATTTTCCAGAATGATGTCCTGTTTTCTTTTTCCCATACCGCTTGTTACGCTTTTCCGCGTGCTCTGATTTTCATTTACAGGAATGTGCAATGCCGCCGTCCCGTCGGATTTCAGGATTGCGGCGCGAAGTTACGCAAAAATCCGGATAAGTGACAGCTTGACATTGCCGACCGCAGGGAAGTGCCGGCTTCTCCACGCAACTTAACATAATATAGATTGTGTAACAAATGCGGGTCAGCCGATGAACATAGTCATATATAGCGCGGATTTTATGTTTCCACCAAATTTATTTTGCAGTTTTGCCGGTATCCACCAAATTTATTTTGAGTTTTTGCCGATATCCACCAAATTTATTTTGAGTTTTTGCCGGTTTCCACCAAATCTTCCGTCAGTCTGTGACCTCCCCTGAAAAAGGTTGACACTTTAGAGGTTGTTTAACTGTTCTTCTTTA
>CAVEDD010000093.1:0-8742 GCA_963614515.1 Treponemataceae bacterium
CCCCCGACCCTCTGCTTGTAAGGCAGACGCTCTGAACCAACTGAGCTATGCTCCCGATTTTCTAAAGAACTTTCTCTTTTCCCGAATGGGATTGCAAAGGTAGGCAAAAAAAGTTTTGTTGCAAGCGTTTTCTCAAAAAACTTGCGACAAAATTTTTGCCGGCGCCGGACAGGAAGCCATTACTTAATTGACACACAATCCCTGTTGATAAGATTGTTGATAAAATCGCCGATGAACAGGACAGATTGTTTTGCAGAACAGCAAAAAGTATATACCTTTGCAGCCCGGTTAGTAATTTTATCTATTCTATGTCAAAATCACAGAATCAACAGCCGGTTTATGACGCAAGGACATTGGGCAAACCGAAAATGCTCACGCTCGGATTGCAGCACATGTTCGCAATGTTCGGCGCAACTGTTCTGGTACCTGCAATCACAGGTCTTCCAGTCTCCACCACCCTCCTCTTCGCAGGAATCGGTACTCTCATCTTCCACCTCATCACAAAGTTACAGGTTCCCGCATTCTTAGGTTCATCGTTCGCATTCATCGGAGGCTACCTCTCCGTGGTCGAAATGGGAAAGGACTTGGGACTGACATCTGAACAGTCACTGCCTTATGCCTGCGTCGGCGTTGCCTGCGCAGGTTTTTTGTATTTCATCCTCGCCGGGCTGTTCGCAGCCTTCGGAGCGAAGAAGGTGATGAAATACTTCCCGCCTGTGGTGACCGGCCCGATCATCATCTGCATCGGTCTCATCCTCTCGGGTTCTGCCATCCAGAACTGCCAGAGCAACTGGTGGATCGCCCTGCTCGCAATCGCAATCATCGTGGTCTGCAACATCTGGGGACGCGGTATGATACGCATCGTGCCGATTCTGCTCGGCGTTCTCGGCTCCTACGCCGTGGCGGCCTGCTGCGGTCTCTGTGATTTCTCCGCAGTCAAGGAAGCCGCCTGGATAGGCCTTCCGATACACCGTGCCAACACCGTCCTCGCGATTTCCGACACGAAACAGTGGGGACTGCTCACCAGCGCGATAATCACGATTATGCCTATCGCCCTCGCGACGATGATCGAGCACATCGGAGACATCTGCGCGATTTCCTCCACGACAGGTAAGAACTACCTCGAGAAACCGGGTCTGCACCGCACGCTCATCGGCGACGGCCTCGCGACCGCTATCGCCGCCCTTTTCGGAGCGCCTGCAAACACGACCTACGGAGAGAACACCGGAGTCCTCAACCTCACCAAGGTCTATGACCCGAGGGTGATCAGGATTGCCGCAGTCTTCGCGATACTCTTCTCCTTCTGCCCGAAATTCTCCGCAGCCATCAGCGCGATGCCGGCCGCAACAATCGGAGGCGTTTCGCTCATACTCTACGGAATGATTTCGGCAGTCGGCGTGCGCAATGTCGTCGAGAACAAGGTGGACTTCACCTCTTCACGCAATGTCATCATCGCGGCCATCATCCTCGTGCTCGGCATCGGAATCAACTACGGCATCCCGGGCGGCAGCATCGACCTCGGCTTCACGAAGCTCTCCGGCCTTGCAGTCGCGGCTCTCGTGGGAATCATCCTCAATGCGGTGCTTCCTGGCAAGGACTATGAGTTCGGTACGGATGCGCAGGGGGATACCGCAGTGAACTTCGACGGCAACACCAACAGGGTTGTCGAATAAAGGGGTTGTCGAATAAAGGGGCACGTCTGGCTGCGTTGCGCGGCTTGTCATAATCCTCACAACCGAAAGGTTGCTCCGGTTATTCCTGCGCCGTGCGCCTTGCATCCGCACCCCTTTCTTCAACAACCTCCCCGCACGGGACAATATGGACACACCAAAAATTTCACAATAATTCAATTTCAGGTATGAAGAAATTAATTCTTACGGGCGCAATCGCCCTCCTCCCGCTCTGCGCGCTCGCCCAGAACGTACAGTTCCACTATGACTTCGGTCACAACATCTACGACGGCAAGAACGCCGACAAGAACCTGTCTTCACGCGGTCACATCACCACCACCGTGGAAATGTTCCGTCCGGACTCCTGGGGAAGCACCTACTTCTTCATCGATATGGACTACCTCAGCAGCGACAAGGCGGCAAATGCCAAGTATGCAGGTGTACAGGGAGCCTACTGGGAGATTTCCCGCGAGTTCTGCTTCTGGCAGGACACCAAGATGGACTGGCTTGCGGCCCACGTCGAGTATGACGGCGGTCTGAACACGACCTCGCTCACATTCAACAACGCATGGCTTGCCGGTCTCGCCTACAACGGACACTCCAAGGACTTCAGCAAGACCTGGTCTCTTCAGGTTATGTATAAGGGCATCCCGTACAAGACCAAGATTAACGGGAAAAGAGGTGTGCCTACAGAAGATAAAAGCGGGAACACGACGATTTCCGACAACGAATACACGACTCACGGCTGGGAGCACGGTTTCCAGATTACCGGAGTGTGGGGCATAAACTTCGCCCACAACTGGTGCACCTTCTCCGGCTTCTTCGATTTCTGGAAAGAGTACCGCTCCTGGCAGGGCGGACTCGATGAGAGCGGCAATCCTAAGGGCACCCGCTTCATCTTCCTCTCAGAACCTCAGTTCTGGGTCAACCTCAACCAGATCAAGGGGATGGACAAGTTCAACCTGAGCCTCGGCGGCGAGGTGGAGCTTTCATATAACTTTGCCGGGAAGGGTTTCTACTGCATTCCTACCCTTGCCGCAAAGTGGACATTCTAGTGAAATCGAATTAAGGGACGCGTCTGGCTGCGTTGCGCGGCTTGTCATAATCCTCATATTTGTCATTTCGGACGGAGATGGATTTCTCTCCCGCATCCGTCCGGAATGACAGATGTTTTTCTTTTTTTACGGTCGGCGGAGACCATAAACCCGCGCTCCGTTTCCGCAATGGTGTGTGAAGGAGACGGGACTGTTCCAACTGAATTTATATAAATTGACAATGAACAAGTTCATACAGAAAGCTTTCGGCTTGGACCCGAAAGTCACAAACATCAAGACTGAAATCGTGGCGGGAATCACGACATTCCTCACGATGTCCTACATCCTCGCCGTCAACCCCGGCATCTTCTCAGCTCTTCCGGGAATGCCTGGAGGTTCGGTGTTCACCGCGACCGCACTCGCAGCCATCGTCGGCACGCTCGTGATGGCTCTCTACGCCAAGAAACCTTTCGCACTCGCTCCGGGAATGGGTCTCAACGCATTCTTCGTCTACACCGTCTGCATCGGGATGGGTTACAGCTGGCAGTTCGCCCTCACGGCCGTGCTCATCGAAGGAATCATCTTCATCCTTCTGACTGTCACCAATGTACGCAAATGGATTGTCGATTCCATCCCGGTTTCAATCAAGAAGGCGATTGGCTGCGGAATCGGACTCTTCATCGCGTTCATCGGTCTCAAGAACGCAGGCATCATCGTTCCTAACGATGCGACTGCGGTTGCGCTCGGCGACATAACCCACGGAGCGGCCCTGCTCGCCGTCATCGGCATCATACTCACCGGTTTCCTCGTGGTGAAGAAAGTTCCGGGTGCGCTGCTCATCGGTATGATTGCCACCGCCGCTCTCGGTCTCCTCATCAAGGATCCGACCACCGGAGCACACATCACGAAATTCAACGGGGTGGTCGCCATGCCGGACTCCATTGAACCGATATTCTGCAAATTCGAATGGGAGCACGTCCTTTCGCTCGACATGTTCGTGGTGATGTTCACATTCATGTTCATCGATATGTTCGACACCATCGGGACAGTGGTCGGAGTGAGCACGAAAGCCAAGATGATTGACGAAAAGGGAAATATCCCGGGCATCAACAAGACTCTCATGGCGGACGCTGTCGCAACCGTGGCTGGAGCCTGCTTCGGAACTTCCACGACCACGACCTATGTCGAAAGCGCTTCAGGTGTGGCGCAGGGCGGCCGCAGCGGTCTCACCGCATTCTCCGCAGCCGTATGCTTCGCCATCGCGCTCTTCTTCTCCCCTATCTTCCTCGCCATCCCTGGCGCCGCTACCGCTCCGGTGCTCGTGATTGTCGGCGTGTTCATGATGTCCCCGATACGCGACATCGACTTCGAGAATTACTCAGAGGCCATCCCGGCGTTCATCACGCTCATCGCGATGCCGCTCTGCTACTCCATCTCGGACGGCATAATGCTCGGTATGATTTCCTATGTCCTCATAAACCTGCTCGCGGGCAACTTCAAGAAAATCTCGGTTACGGCCTATGTGCTTGCGGCGATTTTCGTAGCCAAGTACATCTTCCTGTAGCCACTGGAGGGGCTGTCATCCGGACTCGGTATGTCTTCGGGGACAGTTTCCTGTAATATGATTGAGTATGGGGGTGACCGGAAAGTCATCCCCTTTTCGTATATCGCCTGTCCGTTTTGTGCCAAAAAGTCAGAAAAATCAGCCAAATTGTCGCGTAAAACTGACAAAATGTCTGATTATCAAATATTTATCCCATCGGCATCGGATTTGAAAACATCTCTGTCGTGTCCGGGTAAGTCCCACGGGGCTGAGGGACACGAAGAGGGTTCGCCGGAGACGGAGACACGGAAAGCGGACAATGTATGACAAATTAAAAAATTGATATTATGATGCCTATTATGAAATCACAGAACTGGTTGCCTGATTTGTTCAACGATTTGTTCGACCTTGACGACAGGGTTTTTGTACCGCAGTACAGACACGCTTCATCAACACCGGCAATCAATGTAATCGAACGCGACAATGAATACGAAGTCGAGGTTGCGGCTCCTGGAATGACCAAGGACGATTTCAAGATCAACCTCACTCAGGACAACGAACTTGTAATCAGTCTTGAGAAGAAGACCGAGAAAGGCGGCGACAACGAAAACAAGGAGTGCGACAAGAAAGAATGCCACAAGAAACACGGGCAGTATCTCCGTCACGAGTTCTCCTACACCTCATTCCGTCAGAGTTTCACTCTTCCTGAGACGGTCAATGCCGAGAAGATTGCCGCAAAGATGGAACACGGCGTACTGAAAATCGAATTGCCTAAGAAAGAGGTCGTAAAGGAAGTTCCAAGCGACAGGGCGATTGAAATCAAATAAGCGTTCCCGAGACAGGGGCGCTGAAAAAGCGACACAAAAGTTCGAAACAGGCTTCGGAGACATCCGGAGCTTGTTTTTTGTATTCGACATATTCCTGAGTTCTTCCTCTCCCCTCCGTATTCCACAAAATGTATTTCACAAAAAATTCCTAACTTCGCGGGATATATCGGGATATACAACATTTCAACATCATGACGGTAAAGAAAAAAATCATTCTGTGGACGACATCGGTGATTCTGGTGCTCCTCGCGGCATTCTGCTATGTCAAGTTCTACTTTGTCTTCGGCGAAGGCACGAAGTCCGGAGATCTCAACTTCGTGGTTTACAAAGGCTATATATGGAAGACCTACGAGGGTCGCGCGATTCTGGCCGGTTTCCAGAAAGGGGCGAAAGGCTCCACTGCGGCGGTCCAGTCCAATGAATTCGATTTCTCCGTCACCGACAAGGCTCTGGCAGACACTCTTATGCGCTGCAGCGGCCGCAGCGTCCAGCTCCACTACAAGGAGTACCTCGGCGCGCTGCCGTGGAGAGGCCAGCAGAAATACATCGTCGACCGCATAGTTTCCGTTGATTAATGAAAAAAATCCTTTTTCTCATCGCTGTTCTCGGCGGAACCTGCCTTGAACTGGCCGCCCAGCCGGGGGTGTTCGCCGTGCACGAGGCTTCCGGAACAGAGAGGCGGCTGACCATGGAGGAGGCCGTGCTCGGAAAGGGGCTGCGGGTGAAATTTCCCGAATTTGAATGGCTCAAGAGGGAACGGAAGGCGGAGCGGGCCGTAAGTGAAAGGATTGACGGGCTGTCGCAGATCAGCGTCGACGGAAAGGTCATCGTGAAAGCGGAAGAGCCCGGAATCGTTTATGGGGAGACGGTGAGCCGCAACGAATTCGGGATCGACGGCGGACTTTTCTGGTCGCCGGACAGCCTGAAGCTGGCGTTCTACCGCAAGGACGAGCGGGCGGTGACTGATTTCCCGTTGCTCGACATCGGCACACGCACGGGTACGCTGCGCACGATAAAGTATCCTATGGCGGGGATGACCTCTGAACTGATAAGCCTCGGAGTCTGTGACCTGCGCGACGGAAGCATAAGATATATGGATGTCAGCGATTTCACCCCGGAGCGCTACCTCACGAACATCAGCTGGACTCCGGATTCGGAAAGCATTCTCATCCAAGTGCTTGCACGGAACCAGAAGGAGATGCACCTCAACCGCTACGATGCGGCCACCGGAGAGTTTCTCGGCACGGTCCTCACGGAGACGAATGACAGATATGTCGAGCCGAGCGACCCTGTACGCTTCATCAGAGACGGCAAGGCCTTGCACGGGCGCTCCGCCGCGCAGTTCATCTACCGCACCGACAACCGCGACGGATTCCGCAATCTCTACCTCTGCGACCTTTCCGGCCGCGTGGAACGTCTCACGAAGGTTGACGCGGATGTGGAATATATATCCAATGACGGGAAGTGGGTCTATTACTATTCCTCCGAGGTCAGCCCGATTGAAAGACACATTTTCAGAACGCCGCTGCGCCGGAACTCCCGGGGAGAATTCTCAATCCCGGCGAAATCCGCCCCCGAACGGCTCACGGAAGAGCCCGGCTGGCACGACGTGCTGAAACTTGACAGCGAATCCGGCATGCTCTACGAGATGTACAGCAGCCTGAATGTCCCATATACGGTGCAGAAGATTGCGCTCGGCGGAAAGAGGGGCAGGGACGGAAAGGAAGTCCTTTTCCGTGCCGAAGACCCGTCCGGGCAGTTCGGATTCTGCGAGATAGACCTCGGAACGGTGAAGAGCGCGGACGGCCGATATGACAATTACTACCGCCTCATAAAACCTAAGGATTTCGACCCTGCGAAGAAATATCCCGTCATCCTCTATGTCTATGGCGGACCGCACTCGCAGCTCGTGAACAATTCGTGGCTCGGGCTGCTGCGCTACTGGGAAATGCTTATGGCACAGCGGGGCTGCCTCGTCTATGTACAGGACAACCGGGGGACGCTCTACCGTGGCGCTGAGTTCGAGAAGGCAATCTGGAGAAACTGCGGCAAGGCGGAGATGGAGGATCAGATGGCGGGGATTGAGATGCTGAAGAGCCTGCCCTATGTCGATGCTGACAGAATCGGGGTGCACGGCTGGAGCTACGGCGGATTTATGACCATCTCGCTGATGACGACCTATCCCGAGACTTTCAAAGTCGGTGTCGCCGGAGGACCGGTGATAGACTGGAAATGGTACGAGGTGATGTACGGGGAAAGGTATATGGACAGTCCGGATGTCAATCCCGAAGGCTATGAAAGCACAAGCCTCATCGGCAAGGCAGAAAACCTGAAAGGCAAACTGCTCATCTGCCAGGGAGCAATCGACGACACGGTCGTGTGGGAGCACAGCCTGAGCTTCATACAGAAGTGCATAGACCTTGAGATTCCGGTCGATTACTTCCCCTACCCCACTGCCAAGCACAATGTATTCGGCCGCAACCGCATCCATCTGATGGACAAGGTCACGGCCTACTTCGACGACTATCTGTAACGGCGGCCGTAATCAGACCCGAATCCAGGTATCTCCGCCATCCGGCGGCCTGTAAAGATTATGATTTTTTGATGACAGAAATATGCGTAAGATTCTCATTTTGACATTGGCCTTGTGCCTCAGTCTGCAGATGACCGCCGGAAACGGTCAGCTGCGCTTTCACGGTGACAGACAGTTCAAGATAGTGCAGCTGACGGATCTGCACTATGTAGGTGACAGTCCGGAGGCGGAGAAAGTCCGCGCTCTGGTGGACAGCGTAATGCGCATCGAGCGTCCGGACATTGTCGTGCTTACGGGCGACATCGTCTATGCGCACCCTTCGGACGGCAACATGCGCGAGATTCTCTCGTACATCGACAGTTTCGGCGTGCCTTTCTGCACGCTTTTCGGAAATCACGACGATGAATTCGGCGTGCCGAGAAGCGTCCTCTACGACATAGCCGCCTCGTTCGGGAACTGCATAAACCCGTCCCGTGGCGGTGTGGAGTCTCCAGACTATACCGTGGAGCTGCTCCAGTCCTGCGGCGACAAGGTGGCGGCCGTGCTTTACTGCATCGACTCGAACGCCCACATCTTCGACAAGGAGGGAAAATTCGTGGAGTACGACCACATCCACGTGAATCAGATTGAGTCCTACCGCGCCCGCAGCGCCGCCTATACCGAGGCCAACGGCGGAGTTCCCCTGCCGGCCCTTGGTTTTTTCCATATTCCGCTTCCTGAGTACCGGGAAGCCTCGGTCTGCGACAGCGCGCCTCTTTTCGGAACAAGAGCCGAGGGCTGCTGCGCCCCGTACCATAACAGCGGGATGTTCGACGCGATACTCGACTGCGGAGATATTTTCGCCACATTCGTGGGACACGACCACGACAACGACTATGTCACGATGTGGAAAAACATCATCCTGTGCTACGGACGCTACAGCGGGGGTAACACCGTCTATAACAATCTCCCGGCGGGAGCGCGCGTAATCCTTCTGAACGAAGGGGAGCGCCGCTTCGAGACATATGTCAGACTCGCGTCCGGCGAAGTCGTGGAGCACGGCACTTTCCCGGATTATTTCACGAAGCGGTGACGCCGGCTGTTCCGGCTACATACGCTCGGGGAGTCTGATGCCCAGGATGTCCATCGCCTTCGT
>CAVEDD010000094.1:0-8722 GCA_963614515.1 Treponemataceae bacterium
CGGCGATGTGTTTGCGTCGATGTTCGGCAGCGACCTGTGCGGCGGCGACTGTTATCGCCGAAATACGTAGTTGTGGAGAAGATTATGGGCAAGTACGATTATTTCAAGTAGAATTCCGAATTTGGTCTACAGTGTGGACCATATCGCCACAAGACACTTTTGATTTGAATTGGGCAGGCAGTGCTGTCCATTTCTTTTTCTTCGGCGCCGTTTTGAAAAAAGAAAGAAAAAAGAAGCAAGTGACTGATATTTAGTCGATTGCTTCTTTTTATTTTCTGATTTTATTTTCGATTTATTTTTTATATGCCATCTTTTGGAGAATAAGATCTATTCTTCTTGGAACCATTGGCAATAAGTTCCTTATCTACCATAGAATAAACCATTTTCCGTATTTCAGGCACACCGACATCAGGAATGCGTGAGGATATTTCTGATATCTTGGATCCGGGATGTTTCTTCAGATCTTCAACGATAAGGGCTTTGAGAACATGCGGCTCTATGGTTTTCAGCGAAGTCTTTATGTTGGCTTTGGCATTGTTGATCAGTTGAGGATTGACCTGAAATTGTGTTGATCTCTTGGTGCCGCTCTTTATGACCAGACCGCCTTCGAGAATCTTGTCGATGTAACTCCTCAACCTGTCATCTTCAGAGAGTTGGAGCTGCTTGGTAAGCTGGGTTGAGAGAATCTTCCTTTCCCGGGCAATGATGCCGAATGCTATGAAGGATTTCTGGGACAGCTGGTAGTTCTGCATCACGTAGTCAAGAAGCGGGAGCAGGTCCACGTCAATGATTTCGGCCCTCTGAACAACTTTGAATTCGTTGTAGGAAGAATCGACCTCGGGAGGGAGCTTCGCCTCCTTCGCGTTCAACTCGTATATCAAATCGTAGCCGGAGCCTTCCCCTTCCATCAGTTCGAGGGCGTTCATTATCTCGATCATATTAGGATTGCGACGGTGCTTCGTGTGGAGGATATTCTCCTTTGATATTCCAAGAGGCAGGCCTCCTGGATTTGATATCTCCAGCCTGTCCGGATATGCCTGAATCATTATGTCATTCGAGATGGTGAAACTCTTGTGGGCGAAGGCGTTCACAAGAAGTTCGCGCAGAAGTTTCGGATTATAGTGCCTGATCTGTTTTCTGAACAGTCCGTTTGGAAATTCGTAACTGTATGTGAGCTCGACGGCCTTCTGCTCAATGTCGAGAAGAAGTTCTTTGGGATTCAGTGCCAGGTCGTGCCACTCTTCCTTGCGGACTTTCTCTTCAAGGGCGTTGTAAACGATGTACTGAACCGTGAGAGGATAGCATATCCCTGCCCTCTGTTTGGGTGTCCCGAGCCAAAGGACTCCGAGATTAGTCAGTTTCTCGCCGTCAATCAGATGGTAGTTCTCGGCTATTTCGATGTCATCCAACTGCTTGATGTGTTCTTTCACACGCGGGGACCGGCGTATTTCATCGGCGAATTTCCGGAGATTGGACATTATAGCCTCATCATCCCAGAGGTATTTGGTGGCGTTGATTTCCCATTGATATGCACCCTTCTCTTCGGCAAGGCGCTGGATGTCCTCTGTCCTGACGGGCTCACATTTGTCAACGATACGGACAAAGAGTTTTCCGTCCGAGGTGGACGCGATGGTCTTTGTGCTTGGAAGCACGGTGATTATGAAATACTGGCTGCCGTTCTCGTCAGAAAGGATGTCGGATGAGGTGATTGCCACGCTGAAACAGAGGCTGCGAATCCGGCTGACGGCATCGTTCTGTTCCTGGGTAGTTATGACCTGGCCCGGGCCGACCGTCAATGTCTTGTTCTCGATTCCGATATATATCTGACCTCCCTGCGCGTTGGCAAACGCGACACATTCCCGAGCCAGTTCCTTGAACCCTTTGTCTCCGGTGCGTATCTTCTGAATAGCCTTGTATTCAATATTTTTGTCTTCGGTATTGAACTTCATATCCGATTCCCGATGTTCGATACGCAAATTTAACGAAAATATTCTGATGAGTACGTATTTCGGCGATAACCACCCAGGCATTTCGGTCATAACCACCCACTTTGGCTAGCGGTACTGCCTGGTTTGCGGCAAAGATATTATTTTTTTCTCAGACTGTCTCCGGAGAGAGTGAAGCGATGCGACATTTTGACTGTTTTATCGAGGATTGAGTCCGCGATGGTCGCGTTTTTCGCGAGCACATCATACCAGTTGCCGACAGGCAACTGGCTGGTCACAATCAATGATTTTCTTCCGTGACGGTCCTCAATGAGTTCGTAGAAGTCCAGCAGCTGTTGCTTTTCGAGGACTTTCATTCCAAAGTCCTCTATGATGAGAAGATCTATGCAGGAAATGGACATCATGGCTGCCCAGAATTTCCTTCTGGGCAAGATGGGAATCTCGTGGGATGCGCAGGTCATTGACGGTACAGGTATCAAGGATATTGACGCTGCGGCCGTATCATATTTCGTTGCGGAGGGCATTTCAAAAGGACGCCTTGCCAAGAGTACCGAGAAGGACAGTATTGAGAAGATTCTTGGAAACCTGAAACTGATGTCCGATGACGGCAGGATGACTATGGCTGCCCTGCTGCTTTTCGGAAAGGATCCTCAGAAGTATTGCCTCAACGCCAGGTTCAAGATTGGCCGTTTCGGGAATGGTGCCGGAGATCTTATCACTCAGGACTTGATTGACGGCAACCTCATCCAGATGGCGGACAAGGTGATGGATGTACTGTCAGCGAAATATCTCGTCAGACCCATCCATTACGAAGGTATGCAGCGCGTCGAACCTCTTGAGGTTCCTGAGAAGGGCCTCAGGGAGATTCTGTACAACAGCATTATCCACAAATCATACGACGGCCCTGACAATCAGCTGAAGGTTTATGATGACAGAATCTGTCTCTGGAATTATGGCAAGATGCCGGAAGGCACGACTATCTCTGATATGTTCAAGGAGCATCGTTCCATGCCGAGGAACAAGCTCATTGCGAACGCCTTCTATTTCGCAGGATTCGTTGAAGCCTGGGGACGCGGTGTTCTATGCCATCCAGCACGGAGCCAGGATAGACGACAGGACCGGTAAGGTGGTCAAGGCTATCTATGACACCAATGATGACATAGAAAAACTTTCTGAGAGACAACAACTTATCCTTCAATGCTTCAGTAGCGGTGTCATAGAAAATGACATAGAAAATGTCACAGAAAATGCATCGTCCATTGCCAAAAAAATCGGGGTATCCCTGCGTACGATTATGAGGGACATCGAAAAGCTTAAGCAGCTGGGGCTCGTCGAGCACGTTGGCCCTGATAAAGGAGGCTATTGGAGGGTCTTGACAAGAAAATAGCAACACAGATAATATTCACATACGCAAGGGCGCCCACGAGGTGCCCTTGCGCTGTTTATGGGCGCTAAGGCGCATTGGAATTTCATTGTGCTGTGGTTTTATGCACAACTGATAGATTCCGTTTGCGAAGGTAAGGATTTTCTCGGAGAGGCAGCCCGCAAGGGTGGCGGAAAGTGTCGGCTTCCGAGCCCTCCATAGCTCGGAAGCCGGGTACGCTTTCCGACATTCCGGCTGACGCGAGTCAGACGGAACTGCCGGTGTGGGGATTGGGAGAAATACCAATGAACCTGGGGACTGCGACAGTTCGTGGGTCCTCTTTTACCAACCGAAAATGTCAATTATACCGAAAAGTGCCCCGGAGAAACCTCTGAGGCACTTTTGAGCGGTGCGGAAGGGACTCGAACCCTCGACCCCCGGCGTGACAGGCCGGTATTCTAACCAGCTGAACTACCGCACCAAACTTGTCAGCTGCAACCGTTTTTCCCGATTGCGGATGCAAAGGTACGCATTTTTTCATATCCTCCAAATATTTTTTCGTATTTTTGTAATCTTTTCCGACAAATCAGGGAAAGATGGAGACAGGGGCGGTTTTATATTCAGAGAATGAGGGATACGGGAAATATTGTCATACGAGGGGCTAAAGTCAACAATCTCAAAAACTTGACGCTCGAAATACCACGGGGGGAATTTGTCGTCATTACGGGTATATCCGGTTCCGGCAAATCTTCGCTCGCTTTCGACACGCTGTTCGCCGAAGGGCAGAGACGCTTTGCGGAAAGCCTCTCGTCCTATGCCAGGCAGTTTCTCGGAAGGATGTCCAAGCCGGATGTCGAATCCATAGAGGGCATTCCGCCGGCGATAGCGATAGAACAGAAGGTGAACATACGCAATCCGCGTTCGACCGTCGCCACGACGACGGAAATATATGACCGTCTCAAACTCATATTCGCGAAAATCGGGAAGACCTTCTCCCCCGTTTCCGGCCGGATGGTCACCGCAAGCACGACCGGCGACGTCCTCCGCTTCATCGGGACTCTGAAACCGGAAGGCGGCGCGGGAAATCCTGACGGGGACGGAAATCCTGACAGAACCGGAAATCCGGGCGCTGATACGGCGGCTGTCCCCGTATATATACTCTCCGACATCGGATGGGAAAAGCGGGACGACAAGGTCGAGCTGATGCTCGCCCTCAAGGAAGAGGGATTCTCGCGGTTCTTCACGGACAGGCAGACGGGCATCGAGGATGTAATGAGGCTTTCTGAGAGCGGGAATTTCCCTGAAACCCTGTCGCTGCTTGTGGACAGGCTGAAAATCGGCGGGGACGGAATCTCGGAAGAACTGTCCGCGAGGCTTCATTCTTCCGTCCAGACCGCCTTCGACAAGGGCGACGGGCATATGTCAGTCTGCTGGCAGGACAGCGGAGGACTTCACCGGAAAGATTTTTCGAGCAAGTTTGAACTGGACGGAATCAAGTTCAGGCAGCCGGACGAGTACCTGTTCAGCTTCAACAGCCCGCTCGGGGCCTGCCCGGTGTGCGGCGGACTCGGAGAAATCATCGGAATCAGCGAAGAACTCGTCGTCCCTGACAAGAGCCGCACGATTTACGATGACGCCATCGCCTGCTGGAGGGGGGAGAAAATGGGCTGGTTCAAAGACCTGCTTGTGAAGAACGCGGCGAAATACGGCATTCCGATTTTCGAACCATACCACAATCTCACGGAAGAACAGCGGGACAAAATCTGGAACGGCTGCCCGGCCGGAAACGAAGAGGACTCGGTCGTCGGCCTGAACGAGTTCTTCAGGTGGGTGGAGCAGAACAAGTACAAGATACAGTACAAATATATGCTGAGCCGGTACAGCGGCAAGACCGTCTGCCACGAATGCGGGGGAAGCCGTCTGAGAAAAGAGGCTCTCTATGTGAAGGTCGGCGGGAAGAACATACACGAACTGCTGAAGATGAACGTCGGGCAGCTGAGCTGTTTTCTCAGGAATCTGGAGCTTGACGACTATGACCGCGCCGTGGCAGGAAAGGCCGTCGGGGAAATCCTTGAAAGGCTTGACTGCATCAATGACGTGGGGCTTGGCTACCTCACGCTCGACCGCCGCTCGAACTCCCTTTCCGGAGGGGAAAGCCAGAGGATAAACCTCGTGGCGGCTCTTGGGAACTCGCTCGTGGGTTCGCTGTACATTCTCGACGAACCGAGCATAGGGCTGCACCCGAGGGATACGGACAGGCTGATTTCGGTCCTGAAGAGGCTCCGCGACATCGGGAACACCGTCGTGGTGGTGGAGCACGACGAAAACATAATGAAGGCGGCCGACCTTCTGATCGACATCGGGCCGAAAGCCGGGGTGAACGGCGGAGAAATCGTCTTCAAGGGCCGGCTGAACGATGCTCTGAACGCGCTCAAGGCCGCAGACGGGAAGGCGGAAGCCGCGGACGTGCCGACAGAAATCACGGACGCGTCGACAGAAATCACGGACGCGCCGACAGAAATCACAGACGCGCTTGAAAGGTCGCTGACGCTTCAGTATCTCAGCGGCCGCCGCCCGCGCATAACCAGGCGGAAACGCGGATGGAACTACTCGATTACCGTCGAGGGTGCGATGGAGCACAACCTCAAGGACATAAATGTGCAGTTCCCGCTCGGAGTGCTCACGGCCGTGACGGGGGTGAGCGGTTCCGGCAAATCCTCACTCGTCGGCGACATACTCCACCCCGCCCTCTACCGCGAAATCAACCACGCCGGGCCGGTGCCGGGGACTTTCAGAAAACTTTCCGGCAACACGGACCGCATAACCCAGGTCGAATATGTCGACCAGAACCCCATAGGACGCAGTTCGCGGAGCAACGCCGTGACCTATCTCAAGATATATGACGACATCCGCAAGCTTCTCTCGGATCAGCAGTACGCGAAAATCAACGGCTACACGCCCTCGTTCTTCTCATTCAACCAGGACGGGGGACGCTGTCCGGAGTGTCAGGGCGACGGCTTCGTGAAGATAAGCATGCAGTTCATGGCCGACGTGACCATGGTCTGCGAGGCCTGCGGCGGCAAGAGATTCAAGCCGGACATACTCGAAGTGCGCTATCAGGGGAAGAACATCGACGACATCCTGAACTTGAGCGTGGAGGAGGCGATCGGTTTTTTCGGGTCTCAGTCCGACCCGACAGCCAGGAGAATCGCCGGAAAGCTTCAGGTGCTCGTGGATGTCGGACTCGGCTACATAACCCTCGGACAGAGCAGCAGCACGCTCTCCGGAGGTGAGAGCCAGAGGATAAAGCTCGCCTATTTCATGCTGATGAACGCCGAACAGACCGGCAAGTCCAAGGAGCAGCGAATCCTCTTCATCTTCGACGAGCCGACAACCGGCCTTCACTTCTACGATGTGGAGAAACTGCTCAAGTCATTCGATGCGCTGCTTTCAAGAGGCCATTCAATAGTGGTCGTCGAGCACAACGCCGACGTGATCCGCGCCGCCGACTGGGTCATAGAACTCGGACCCGAGGCTGGGGACGGCGGAGGCCGCGTGGTCTTTGCGGGAACTCCCGAGGAACTACGGGGCTGCAGGGAGTCATACACGGCGAGATATATCTGAAAACAAATATCCGAAATCAACAAAACAGCAAATATGAGAAATCTGTACATCACCGACACTCTTTCGAGGAAAAAGGAACTTTTCGAACCGATTCATCCGGGACGGGTCGGTCTTTATGTCTGCGGGCCGACGGTCTATGGGGAGGCTCATCTGGGGCACGCACGTCCGGGAATCACCTATGACGTCCTTGTCCGTCTGCTCCGCCATCTCGGCTATAAAGTGCGGTATGTCAGAAACATAACCGATGTGGGACATCTCGTGGGCGATGCCGACGAGGGCGAGGACAAGATTGCGAAGAAGGCGAAGCTGGAGCAGCTGGAGCCGATGGAGGTCGTCCAGAAATATACGCTCGCCTACCACGAGTCGATGCGTTCGCTGAATGTCGCGCCGCCGTCGATTGAACCGAGGGCGTCGGCGCATATCATTGAGCAGGAGGAACTTGTGAAGAAGATTCTGGATTCGGGATATGCCTACGAAAGCAACGGTTCGATTTATTTCGACATCGTCAAGTACAACCGCGACCACCGCTACGGCATACTTTCGGGCCGCACGCTCGACGACACGCTTGAGGGGACGCGCAGTCTCGACGGTCAGGACGACAAGAGGGCCGCATACGATTTCGCGTTGTGGAAGAAGGCCGCTCCGGAGCATCTGATGAAGTGGCCGTCACCGTGGAGCGAGGGCTTCCCGGGCTGGCATCTGGAGTGCTCGGTGATGAGCGAAAAGTATCTCGGGAAGGAGTTTGACATCCACGGCGGCGGAATGGACCTGATGTTCCCGCACCACGAATGCGAGATTGCCCAGAATGTGGCGTCGAGAGGCTGTTCCGGAGTGAAATACTGGATGCACAACAATATGATCACCATCAACGGGAAGAAGATGGGCAAGTCGCTGGGCAACTTCATAACCCTCGGCGAGCTGTTCAACGGGACGCATCCGCTTCTCGCCCAGGCCTACAGCCCGATGACGGTGCGTTTCTTCATCCTTCAGGCCCACTACCGCAGCACGCTGGATTTCAGCAACGAGGCGCTTCAGGGAGCCGAAAAGGGTCTGAAACGCGTGATGCAGGCCTACCGTGACCTCTGCGCCCTGTGCAAGAGCGCCGGCGTGGAGCACACCGTGAAAGGCGAGAACGGGAATGAGGCCGATGCGCTGCAGTACGGCGAGTTCATCACTGACATCGCCCCGGATTCGTTCGCTGCCGCTTCCGCTCCGGCTGCATCCGTCGGCGCCGGGGTGCAGGTTTCCGTCCCGGAGGCCGTCGCCGAACTCTGCGAGGGAGTCTATGAGGCTCTCTGCGACGACCTCAACACATCAGTCGCCCTGTCGGGAATCTTCGAGGCTGTGAAGATGATAAACACGGCCAAGACCGCCAGAGAGGGGCAGCCGGGACATCTCGGCAAGGCGGAGCTTGAGACTCTGCTGCGCCTGTTCGACGACATCGTATTCGGCGTACTCGGACTCCGGGACGAGGAGGCCGGGGGCGGCGGCAGGTCTATGGAAGTGATTGACGGGCTTGTGAATATGGTGCTGGAGGAGCGCAAGGCGGCCAAGGCGGCTAAGGACTGGGCCACGAGCGACCGCATCCGCGACGAGCTCAATGCGCTGGGGATTGCCATAAAGGATACCAAGGATGGCACTGAATGGAATTTGGAATAATATGCTGAAATTTATTTCGTGGAATGTGAACGGGCTGAGGGCCGTGTGCGGAAAGGGCTTCGCGGACATCTTCATCGGGTTTGACGCCGATTTCGTGTGTCTTCAGGAGACGAAACTTCAGGCGGGGCAG
>CAVEDD010000095.1:0-8566 GCA_963614515.1 Treponemataceae bacterium
GTACCAGCCCACGGAATTGAGCGCCGTCACTCCCCTGTCCATTGCGATGAGCCTGTCGGCTATCTCCCTGTATTTCTTAGAGAAAATCAGCACCTGCACCGTCGATTTCGGACCGAGCGTGAAATAATCGACTCCGAAGGAGAAAGCGATCATCGCAAGGTAGCCGTAGAGAACATCCGCGAATCCCATGTCCGGGAGGAAGACCACGGTGAAGATTATGAGCAGGTCTGTGCAGAGATAGACCTTCCCGAGCGAAACCGGCCAGAACTTGCTGATGCACACGGCGATGATGTCCGTTCCTCCGGTACTGCCCCCCTTGTTCAGCACGAAACTGATTCCGAACGCCTCGATGAACCCGCCCAGAAGCGCGGCGAACATCTTCTCGTCAAGTTCGACTGCAAACCACGGCAGATAGGTCGGGAACACATAGAAAATCAGAGAAGACAGGAGATAGGCATAAATTGTCCTGAAACCGAAGCCCTTGCCCATTATGAGCGTTCCGGTGATTATCAGCAGCGTGTTGATGACGAAGAACGAATAGGACATCGGGATGCCCGTTCCATACTGGATTATGGCGCACGCTCCCGTAAGCCCGCCGCTGGCTATGGTGTTCGGAAGAAGAATCGAAGTCCACGCGATGCAGTAGATCAGAGTTCCGAAGCTCAGCACGAGATAGTCCCAGAGGATGCTGAGAACCTTTTTCTTCTCCATAAATCCGAAATTCATCATTTTACAACCGTCATTTCACGACAACGTTCACAATCTTGCCCGGAACGACAATCATCTTGAGTATGTTGCAGTCTCCGACATATTTGGCAGTCAGCGCGTTGGATCTCACCTCAGCCTCAACATCCTCCTTGGACATTGCTTTCGGGAGGTCGAGGGTAAAACGTGTCTTTCCGTTGAAGGATACGGCATAGGTGCAGTTGTCCTCGACTGTGAGTGACTCGTCATACTCCGGCCACTGCGCCCAGGTTATGGTGTCGATGTGCCCGGAAGCCCTCCAGAGTTCCTCCGCTATGTGCGGCGCGAACGGACTCAGCATGACTACGAGAGGCTCGAGCACTTCGCGCTTGCTGCATTTGAGTTCGGTCAGTTCGTTCACCGCAATCATAAATGCCGAGACGGCAGTGTTGTAGGAGAAAGCCTCGATGTCGGAGGTGACCTTCCCTATGAGTTTGTGGAGTGTCTTGAGTTCCGCAGGGGTGGCCTTTTCATCCGTAAGAATCAGATTGTCACGGTCGTAGAACAGTCTCCAGACCTTCTTGAGGAAACGGTGCACGCCGTCGATTCCCTTGGTGTCCCACGGCTTGCTCTGCTCCAGAGGCCCGAGGAACATCTCGTAGAGGCGCAGGGTGTCCGCCCCGTAGGTGTCGCAGACCATATCCGGGTTCACGACATTGAACATCGACTTGCTCATCTTCTCGACGGCCCAGCCGCAGACATATTCACCGTTTTCGAGTATGAACTCCGCATCCGCATAGTCCGGCATCCAGCGTTTGAAGGCCTCCGTGTCGAGACGGTCGTTGTTCACGATGTTCACGTCTACGTGGATTTCCGTCGTCTCGTATTTGTCCTTGAGTCCGAATGAAACGAAAGTATTCGTGCCTATGATTCTGTAGACGAAATTGGAACGTCCCTGAATCATTCCCTGATTGATGAGCTTGCGGAACGGCTCCTTCTCGCAGACATAGCCGAGGTCGTAGAGAAACTTGTTCCAGAAACGGGAATATATGAGGTGACCCGTCGCGTGCTCCGTGCCTCCGATGTAGAGGTCGACGTTCCGCCAGTATTCATCCGCCTCCCTGCTCACGAGGGCTTCGGAATTGTGCGGATCCATATAGCGGAGATAGTAGGCGCTGCTCCCTGCGAAACCCGGCATCGTGCTGGTCTCCAGAGGATTGCCTTCATAGTTCCAGTCCTTGGCGCGTGCAAGAGGCGGTTCTCCGCTCTCCGTCGGGAGGTAGGAGTCAATCTGCGGGAGCTGCAGGGGCAGCCTGTCCTGAGGGAGAGGAGTCGCGACGCCGTCTTTGTAGCAGATTGGGAAAGGCTCGCCCCAGTAGCGCTGACGGGAGAAAATCGCGTCGCGCAGACGGTAGTTCACCTTCCTGTGTCCCAGGCCGTGGCTCTCCACATAATCAATTGCAGCGGGTATCGCCTCCCTGACGGTCATACCGTTCAGGAAACCCGAATTGCACATAATCCCCTCCTTTGCGTCGAAACTGCTTTCGCTGATGTCGCAGCCCTCAATCAGGGGGATTATCGGGAGGTTGAAGGCTTTGGCGAAGGCGTAGTCGCGGCTGTCGTGAGCCGGAACGGCCATTATCGCTCCGGTGCCGTAGCCCGCGAGCACATATTCTGAAATCCACACCGGAACTTTCTCATCCGTGAGCGGATTCACGGCATAGGAGCCCGAGAACACGCCCGCAACGGTCTTTGTCTGTGAAATCCTCTCGCGCTCCGTCTTCTTGCGGGCCTGCGCAAGGTAGGCGTCCACTTCAGCCTTGCGGTCCGCCGAGGTGAGTTTCTCCACCCAGTCGCTCTCCGGCGCGAGCACGAGGAAAGTCACGCCGAAAACGGTGTCCGCACGGGTGGTGAAGATGGTGACGTCATATTCGGAATCACCGTTATAGGTCTTGAAGACCATCTCGCAGCCCTGGCTCTTTCCTATCCAGTTGCGCTGCATATCCTTCAGAGAGTCAGTCCAGTCGAGAGTTTCAAGTTCGTCGAGCAGCCTCCCCGCGTATGCCGACACGCGCAGCTGCCATTGGGTCATCTTCTTCTGCTCCACAGGATGGCCTCCGCGCACGGAGTAGCCCTCCTTGACCTCGTCGTTGGCGAGGACCGTCCCGAGTTTAGGACACCAGTTCACCGAAGTCTCGCCCTGATAGGCGATGCGCCAGTTCATCAGCGCCGCAGCCTTCTGCTTCGCATCGAAGGCGTTCCACTGCTCCGCCGTGAAAGGCTCGTGCTCCGAGCAGGCCGCATTGACGGATTCGCTTCCGCCCTTGGCGAACGCCGCTTCGAGTTCTTCTATCGGGCGGGCTTTCTGAAGACCGTTGTCGTACCAGCTGCCGAACATCTTGAGGAAAGCCCACTGCGTCCATTTGTAGTAGGCGGGATCGCAGGTGCGGACCTCGCGAGACCAGTCGTAGGAAAAACCTATGCGGTCGAGCTGACGGCGGTAACGCGCGATGTTGTCCTCCGTGGTCTTCGCCGGATGCTGCCCGGTCTGGATTGCATACTGCTCGGCCGGGAGTCCGAAGGCGTCGTAGCCCATCGGATGCAGCACGTTGAAGCCGCGCAGACGCTTGTAGCGGCTGTAGATGTCGCTCGCGATGTATCCGAGCGGATGTCCCACATGAAGTCCCGCCCCCGAAGGGTAAGGGAACATGTCAAGGACATAGTATTTCGGCCTGGACGGGTCCGCCTGAGCCTCGAAAGTGTGGTTCGCGGCCCAATAGGCCTGCCATCTCTCCTCAATTTCTCTGAAATTGTAATCTGCCATATGTTTTTATGCCTTAAATTGTAATCGTCTCTGTCCGGCTTCAGCGGTTTCAGCCGCTGTCATCACTTTACGCGGATATTGTTGATGCCGAAACCTCCCTTATTGTTCCGTTCCAGCCGGAATTCGACCGGAAGGGTCATCGAGCAGCGCACCTTGTTGCCTCCGACCCGCGCGGGCTTCCATTTCGGGGACGCGGAAATGACCTTGACGGCCTCCGCATCAAGTTCCTCGCTGACGGAGCGGGCAACCTTCACGTCCGTGATCTTTCCGTTCCTGTCAATGATGAAATCGACCATCACGGTGCCCTGAACGCCGTTCTTCACTGCCGATGCGGGATATTTCAGATACTGGTACACCCACTTGCTCAGGAACTGCCTCGGATCCGTGCTGTTCAAGAAAGACGGCCGCTGGTCGCACTCATAGTACGGAATCACGTCATCGAAAGCCGCTCCGCGCTTCACCGGAGCCACGCTGCCGCTGAATGAAGGGCGCATCCCCGTGTTCACGAGAGCCGTTGAGAAGTCGTAGAGATATTCGAGTATCCTTTCCATCGACGGATAATCGATTATATTCTCCCTGTCCCGTTCCGTGTCGTGCTCCGGATATTTTCCGGTGGAGAAGCAGACCGAGGGTATCTCCTTGGCATAGAACGCCCTGTGGTCCGACGGATAAACCTCCGCCGATGTGATTTCCGGCTTCACGGGCAGGAGGTCGCCCTCGATGCTCCGCAGAAGAGTGTTCATGTCCGCATTCGAGGAGGTGAAGGCGTAGAATCCGTTGTTCCCGCAGCCGATGCAGTCGAGATTTATCATGGCGTCGATGTTCCCGGCGTCGGCGAATGCCCTGTTGAGAAAATACCACGCCCCGGCATAAGTCTTCGTGGAGGCTCCGAACGCGACGAAAAGCACCGAACGTTTCAGGGAGAAAGAGCTGTTGGAGAGCATTCCGGCGAGTTCGATCATCATGGCGAGTCCGGACGCATTGCCGTTCGCCCCGTAATAAATACGTTCGACAGGGTTTCCGTCAACGGTGTAGCTGTCCGCCCCGAGATTGTCGAGCCTCGCTCCTATCACGATGTAGCGGCTGCTGAGCACGGGGTCACCGCCTTGAATGTAGCCGACGACATTGCACGATTTGAGAGTGTCGCCTTTTTCGGTCATCACTCCGAAAGTGTTGCCCTCCGGAAGGTCGAGTAGTTCCACTCCTTTCGCCTCAAGCTGCTCCGCGACATACCCGGCCGCAGCCTTCTCCCCCTCGGAACCAGCCGCACGCCCTTCCATATCGGCTGACGCGAGGGCGCGTATGTGGTGACGGAAAGCCGCTGCGGTCTCGCTGTCGTAGAGTTCCTCGTACGGGACACCGCTGCGGTACTGCGCCGATGCGCCGCCCGCGCAAAGCAGCAGGGCGAGAACCGCCGCCGCAAAAACAAAAGACCTGCTACTCATTTCCCGCCGGTTCCGCATTTGTGAGACTTGGGCCATTCCTGAGAATCCAGACATCCTCCGGACAGAATTTTTCATTTCTGACTTTTTCATAGACATCGAGAGCATCGGCGATTTTCGTCCTCGGTTCAACTGTCACCGCAGTCATTCCGTTGCTGAACTTCAAGGTCGCGGCATCATATCCCGCATCCGACACCCTCTCCGCCATCCTCTCCGCATTCTCCTCCGACTTGAAAGAGCCGACGACTATGAAGTAGCCCGGACGCAGGTCACCGCAGACAGAACCCGTTTCAGACAGGAAGCGCAGTCTGACATTCAGAGCATCGAGCCGCGCAATGGCGGCCAGAGAATCCGCTGCGGCTTTTTCAACGGCGCCGAGAGAATCCGCACGGGCCTTTTCGCGGGCTGCGGCATCCGCCCTGGCGGCATCCACGAGCACCCGCTTTTCATTGATTTCCGCGCTTGACGGTCTTCCGGCGAGACCGCGGAAGAAGTCGCATCCGCATATGAGGAGGGCGGACACGAGCAATGCGGAAATGGCGGTCTTTTTCATCGAAACAGTTAACTTAGCAACCTGCAAAGTTAAGATAAATAATCGTATCTTTGCGAATCATTCGTGACCATTTTCACATATCACTTGCTCCGCAACCATTTTTGAAAGAATTTTGAAAAAAACGATTACACTTGAGGCGATAGACCCGATTGAAATTTACGGGCCCGCAAACAGAATCCTCGAGGCGCTGTGCGCCTATTTCCCGAAGCTCAAGGTCGTGGCCCGGGGGAACGGGCTGCTGCTGGACGGCTCTCAGGACGACATAATAATGTTCAATGAGAAAATCAGCCGTCTGATTGAGAAACGTATGCACAAACGCTCGCTTTCCACCTATGACGTGGAGGAACTTTTCGAGAAGGAGAGCGCGGCGGAGACGTTCGCGGAGCATTCGGACGCTCCGATTGTGTTCGGGAACGACGGAAAGCCGATAAAGGCGAGGAACGCCACGCAGGAGAAAATGGTCAAGGCCTATTTCGAGAATGACCTCATCTTCGCCGTAGGACCTGCCGGAACGGGAAAGACCTATGTCGCCATCGCTCTGGCCGTCAGGGCTTTGAAGAACCGCGAAGTGAAGAGGATAATACTCACCCGTCCGGCGGTGGAGGCCGGGGAGAGGCTCGGATTCCTGCCGGGAGACCTCAAGGACAAGCTCGACCCCTATCTCCAGCCGCTCTACGACGCGCTCGGGGACATGATTCCGCCGAAAAAGCTTCAGGACTTCATCGCCGAGGGAACCATACAGATTGCGCCGCTCGCCTATATGCGAGGACGCACGCTCGACCGGGCCTGCGTGATTCTCGACGAGGCGCAGAACACCAACCTCGGGCAGCTCAAGATGTTCCTCACCCGTATGGGGCGCGACGCGAAATTCATCGTCACGGGCGACGCCTCGCAGGTCGACCTGCCGAACAAGGCTGACAGCGGACTCCTTCGCGGGATGAAGCTCGTGGAGGGCATCCGGGGCATCGCCTGCATCAGCTTCACCAATGCCGACATTGTCCGGCATCCGCTCGTCAGCAAGATCGTCAAAGCGTTCGACGGCGAATAGCGGAGAATCTGCCGCGTTACGGAATCGCATAAGAAGATGGAGTGCAAGGCACACGAAAAACCCTGAACCGGAGTTACCTTTCGGTAATGAGGATTCAGGGTTTTTGTGTAACGAAGCAATCCGCTTCTTTGGCGGCTTTTACCTATTCGGCTCCGGCTTTTACTATCTCATCATACTTTTTATAATTCGCCTCAAACTCAGGTCCCTGAGTGACGAAGCGGTAGTAGATGTTCTTGAGGTAGAGGGCCACGTTGTTCTTGATGCTCTCGTCCTTTGAAACCGCATAGGCCTTCTCGAACGGGTCGATGGCATCCTTGAGGCTCTGCTCGAACCGGGAGACGAGTTCCTCATATTTCATGTCGTCCATCTCGTTGGCCGCCTCCTCGGAAAGCGCAACGGCGTTCTCATAGTACATTATGCCGGCTCCGATGTAGCCGAATTCATATTCCGGATTGATTTCAGCGCACTTGTAGTATTCGGCCTTGGCCTCTTCCTGCTTGCCGAGCTGCTTGTAGATGTTGCCCTTCACATAGTAGAGGGAAGCGTTGTTCGGCTCGTTGACGATTGCGGCATCTATGAGAGTGAAGAGCTTGTCCGGATCCTCGTTGTTCTCGATGTAGAAGTTGATGAGGGATATGAGTATGCTCTGGCTGTCAGGGTATTTCTGAAAGCCCGTCTCGAGCACGGCCTTTGCGGCATCTTTGTCGCCGAGCTTGTTGTAGATGTCGTGGAGTTTAGCGAACACCTCACCGCCGTCGTAATAGTATTCCGCTGCAAGACATCTGTCGAAGAAGCCCTCGGCACGCTTGTATTCGGCCACGGCTGCGAGAGAGTCGGTCTTGGAAATCTGGTTCGCATAAGCCCAGGATGTGAATCCCGCGTTGTAGAGAGCCGTAGTGTCAATCTTGCCGGACGGAGCGGTGGCTGCAGCCGCGGCGGCATTCTCGAACTTCTCGCTTGAAGTCTTGAGGTCGCCGAGCGTGTAGGCAGTCATACCGTCGTTGAGATACTTGGAAGATATGTCGTCAAGAGCGGCGACAATCACCTTGGTCTTCTTGCCTGCCTGGTCAAGTTCACCCGCCTTGGCATACGCGTCGAGAGCCAGTCCGAGGGCGTCGTCATAGACAGGCTTTGTGACATTGATCAGAACAAGCTGACCCTGCTGGTTGAAATAGAGTTCCTTGTCGGCATAAACCTGTTTCTGGCAGGCGACTCCGCCGAGATCCGCCGTTTCGACTGAAATCGGCTGAGCGTTTCCGCCCACCAGCTGAATTTCAGCTTGAGTGGCGCCTATCCAAAGCTGTCCGGCCGGACCGTTGTAGGCATCGACATAAGCCTTGCCCAACTTTATCCATGTGTCCGGTTTCTCCGCCTTCTTCGGATTCTCGGCTGCGACCGCCGCCTTTTCCACGGCAGACCGCAGCGCCTCCGGCGATTTCTGCTGAGCAGTCGCCATGAAAGCTGAAGAAAGCAGAACTGTCAATGCGATTAATGTCTTTTTCATAATGCATCAGAATTTTAATGTTACTATATTTTTCAGCCGGGTCTGCCTCCCGTCCGAGTATTCAAAACCGATTCACAACAATCAAGCCTGTGCTTCAGGATTCCCGGAAGTTTCCTGAGTCCCGTCGCTCTCCGGGATTCCGTCCGCAGGCTGCCCGGCCGGGGTCTCCGCGGTTTCGTCCCCGTCGTCGCTCTTCGCCACCACTGAGACGGCCGCAATGGAATCTCCGTCCTTGAGGTTGATCAGACGCACTCCCTGGGTCGCCCTGCCGGCGATGCGGATGTCGGATACGGCCATCCGGATGGTCAGCGCGGAACGGGTGATGATCATGAGGTCGTCATTGTCCGTGACATTCTTGATGGCGATGAGTTCTCCGGTCTTGTCGGTGATGTTCAAGGTCTTGACACCCTTGCTGCCGCGGCTGGTCTTGCGGTACTCCTCGAAATCGGAACGCTTCCCGTAGCCGTGGTCGCTCACGACAAGGATGGAGTGGTCGGCGGCATCCTCTGCC
>CAVEDD010000096.1:0-3069 GCA_963614515.1 Treponemataceae bacterium
CATCACCTCCCTTGGCGGATGACTGCTGCTCAACAGTCTGCTTCTGCGGCTTGCCGTCGGGAAGCTTCGGAGCCTCTCCCCCGGCCTGGATGAAGTCGCGGATGTCGAAAACGCCAATCTCCTCCTTGCCCACGGCGGCATAGAAAGAATTGAGGGTTTTCTTCTGGTACTTTTTCATCAGCGCGGCAAGCATCTCGTCGCCCAGTTCTATCTTCCAGTTCTTCAGCCTCCTCGAGAGCATCTCCTTGCCCTCGGCAGCCTGTTCGAACTCCACTTCGGCCAGTTTTTGCTTGATTTTCGCCTTGGCCTTCGAGCTGACAACGAAGTTCAGCCAGTCCGCCGTCGGCTTCTGATTCCTGCCGCTGAGAATTTCGACCACGTCTCCAGTATTCAGCCGTTCCCGAATCGGCACGGCCTTCCCGTTCACCTTTCCGCCCGTGCATTTCACCCCGAGGTTTGTGTGAATGTTGAAGGCGAAGTCGAGCACGGTCGCCCCGGCAGGCAGCTTGCGCAGTTCTCCGGTGGGGGTGAACACGAAAATCTCCCCGCTCGGAGGGGTCGGAAGGTCGTCCTCATAGAACTCTGAAGAGTCGGTGTGATGTTCGAGAATGCTGCGGACCGATTTCAGCCAGTTATCCAGCGTCTCCTCGTGGCTTATGCCCTTGTATGACCAGTGGGAGGCCAGGCCGCTCTCGGCGGTCTCGTCCATCCTCTTTGTCCTTATCTGCACCTCGATGTAGGCCCCGTCGCGGTTCTTCACGGTGATGTGCAGCGACTCGTAGCCGTTCGGCTTCGGCTTCGACAACCAGTCCCTCAGGCGTTTCTCGTCCTGTTCGTACTCCTCGGTCACATAACCGAAGACCTTCCAGCAAAGGTCGTGTTCAAGCTTCCTGTCAGGTTCGCAGTCGACAATGAAACGGATGGCGAACACATCATACACGCCCTCGAAAGGCACGCCCTGCTTGCGCATCTTGTTGTAGATCGACCACGCCGTCTTCGTGCGTATCTTCAGCTTGTATTGGATTCCGTCGTCTGAAAGCTTCTGCTTGAGCGGTTCGATGAACTGGCTCATAAGCCTCTGCCTGTCCTTTTCCGTAGCCTTGAGCTTGTTGGTGATGGCGCGGTACTGTTCCGGATCGGCGTAGCGGAAATAGATGTCCTCCATCTCGCTCTTCATATTGTAGAGTCCGAGCTGGTGTGCGAGCGGGATGTAGAGGAGCAGGGTTTCGAGAGTCTTGCGTTCCCTCGATGATTTCGGGAATATGTCGAGAGACCTCATTATCTCCAGACGGTCGGCGAGCTTTATGACGGCGACGCGCGGGTCACGGGAATATGAAACTATGAGTTTCTTGTAGTTCTCAGCCTCAAGTTTCGTATCTTTCGGTTTTATGGCGGCGATTTTGTCGAGTCCGTCAACCATCGCGAGCACATCCGCCGGAAAATCCTTGAACGGCTCAGCATCAGGGGTGAGCCTGTGCGCCTCGTGGAGGAACACGGCGGCCACACACTCCGCCGGGAGTCCGATTTCATCGCAGACAATCCGGGCGACATTGACCGGGTGTTCGATGAACGGATGACCGTTGCCGCGAGTCTGACCGGCAAGATTTGTTTCCGCAATATCCCACGCCCGCGCAATCAGGGCGCGCCCTTCTTCGGTGTATTTTCCGAACAACCCGTCAACTTTCACGACATCAATCATAATTTGATAATCTTCAGAACACCCGCCCGTTTTGGAACGGGTCTCAGAAATGGATGAACGCGCTCAAAAATCATACGGAACAAAAAAAAGATGCCCAAAACCTCTGGACATCTTACTTTCACCCGTACTAAGTAATCCTTAAAAAATAACTTGGTAATCTTTGTGTGTCTTTTTGGTCTATATCCTCAAAAATCCTTCACAAATCTCCACCAATTTATTTTTTAACGCTTACTATGAGGAAGATACTTTAGAACCTGTCCTCAGATGATACTGTCAATTTCTTACGTCCGTGACGGCGGCGGGATGCAAGAACCCTGCGTCCGTTCGGTGTGGACATACGCTCGCGGAAGCCGTGTTTGTTGCGGCGCTTGCGTTCTGATGGCTGGAATGTTCTTTTCATTGTATCTATTTTTTATATTTTTCACAAAACGGACTGCAAAGGTAGTCTTTTCTGCTCAATCCGCCAAAGTTTTTTGCTGTTTTCGCTCACTTTTTTTTCAGAACATCCATCGTCACCCTGAGGAAACTCCGGAGCAACCGCCCGGAATTTTCAATTCAGCCCGAGCAGTTTCCGGATTTCCGAATTCACTGCATTTCTGTTCTCTTCTGTGTCTTCCATAGGATTTTCCTTGAGAGAAGCGATTGTGCCGGCATCTGTCACTTTCGTCAACGTATAGACATCATACCACCGCTCCCCGTAGTCAGGATTCTCCAGCCATAGTTGAACCTCATTCTCATCTGAGGCATATATCGTCAACCGAAGTGTCTCCGAACCCCATAGGTTCGTTTCCACAATGCGCCCTTCGACATCGGCCTTCAGTACATTCTTTGAAAGCTGCTCATCGCTCTGACGAAGATACCAGAAGTAATCCTTTGACCCGACAGTAAGACTGTAGCATGTATATCCGACAATCTTGCCGTCGCCGGTAAAGTCGTAGAAGACATCATAGCTGCCGGGCCACCCCGGGTTGTTTTCGTATGCGCTTTCATCAATGACATTGCCTGATGCGTCCGTATGCACGCAAGTATTGTGTTCGGAAAGATATGTCCCGATAATCGCATCGGGGCTGATTTTTATTTCACCATAGTTAAAACCGTCCTTGGAACATCCGGCGAACGCCGCCGTCATCGCGCATAAAATTCCCGCGAAACCGATAAATCTTTTCATAGTTCTAAAATTATTCTGAATCATTTCAATCTGATATTATTAACGGTGGATGTCGGGGATTATCTTGACATCCAGATTAAGGCCTTCAGAATGAGAAGTTGATAAAAGTTCCTATTGACAGTTTTCCAAAGGTACGACATAATCCGAAAAAAGCAAACATTCCGGGAATCACTGCTCAATCCGACAAAGGTTTTTTTGCTGT
>CAVEDD010000096.1:3079-5098 GCA_963614515.1 Treponemataceae bacterium
GCGGGTTAAACATTTATATTATATCGCTTTCAGTCAGCGATTTAGCTTACAAATTTGCTTTCAGTTCCCTACTCGTTATATACGAGGTCGAGACCCTGTTGCCGATAAAAAAGAAACTTATGGTCGCTTGAAATTAGCGGCAGATGACAGCCGAGAGCCTGCGAGATTATCACGTGGTCATTCGGGTCGGTGTGTCCCTCCCGTTCGTTGATTTCAAGGCGGGAATATACTTTCATATCCGGCAGCCCCACGGGCAGAACGGAGATGCAGTATTCGGTTTCTATCGAGTTCACCATATCTTCCGGTGTCTGCCATCTCCGGATATTGAATCCGTTATGACGGTAGGCGACCAGAAGCTCCTTTACGGAGACGGTACTCATACATAGCTCCGCCTCCGGGGCGGAAATCAGAGCATACACATCCCTCGTCAGCGATGTCGGATCGGTGGCGATGAATATGAAGATGTTGGTGTCTATCAGGTAGCGCATAAGATGGGCTATCTGAAAAACAGGGTCACGTCATTGACCTCGATTGCGCCTTTCATCTTGAGCGCGGCTTCCATTGTTCGGCTCAGTTTCTTCGGCGTGTGAGCCTTGTTGTAATCGGCGTTGGCCTTCCTCGTCTTGAGGAAGACTTCCCCACAGGTTTTTCTTGTTGCCGTTTCCATTGTTGTGCTTATATTAATTCTAAAAAAAATATATGAAATCAGTTGAAGTACACGCATAGGTCTACCTGTAAAAAAGGGTCTTGTCGTGTACCACCATCCTTATGGGGTTGTCAAGCAGAGCCTGCCAAGTTTTGTTGTACTTCGGCTTCTCCGTCTCCTCCTCCGTCTTGTCGGCGGAGACTTTTGTGCTCTTCTTCTCGTCTTTCATATAAGTATGAATTTATTATAAACAAGTTTCTGTAAAGTTACTGTTTTCTTTCGAGGAGGATTCCGATGAGCCTTTCTTTCTCTTCGATGATTCTCTCGAGGCACTTCACCCTCTCCTTGAGGACGGCGCACTCGTCGCCACTTCCGTAGTTGATATGTGCGTTGTCCGTGCCGTTGCCGTCCACCTGCGCGTGGACGCTGTTGTCCCCCACGTGGTTCGTCCCCGTCAGCATACTCGTGTCCCAGCCGTGGGGTTGTCTAAAAGTATAGCAGATGTTAAACCATTGACACAAATAAACAAGTATGCAAAGTAAAGAAATTAATCCCATAGACACAAGGAGTTTCGGGGAAATATGGACCTCCCTCGACGGCGAGGAGAAGACCGAACTCACCCGCATGTAGCAGGTGGTTCACGATGCGCGAGGATGCGGAGTCCGATGACCATCTTCTCCGAAAAATACTCGCCGTGAAGCACCGAAGAAATCGGCCAGACGCTCACTGAACCTTTCGGCAGACGGAATCTGCCCATTGCCTGCGCAATCTCCTCCACAAGGTCGCCGCCCTTGAGGTAGAAAATCCCGCTGCGCCATTTCCCCTTCACCCACGGGAGGAAATTATCCAGCGAGGTCACGGCGCGGGAGACGATGAAGTCATAGGAATCCGGCAGACTTTCCGCACGGGCGTTCACCGTTCTGACATTGTCCGAAGCGAGGGCCGCGGCGACCTCGCGCGCCACCGTCACCTTCTTCCCGACCGAATCGCAGAGAGTGAACTGCACGCGGGGGAAAAGCGTAGCCAGCGGAATGCCGGGGAAGCCTCCTCCACAGCCGAGGTCCAGCACCGTGACGGAGTCCGAGCCGTCCCCGAGACAATCCGGAGTGCCTTTGTCTTGAACAGCGGAGTCAGGCGCGGTCGAGGAATCATCATTGAAGCCGGACGCGCCACCACGGAGAAGCGCATCCCCGCCCCAGTGCCTGAACGTCTCCGGGAGCTGATATTTCAGATACAGGGCAATTCCCAGAGAATGGAGGATGTGGTGTTCATAGAGATTGTCTATGTCCTTGCGGGAGACGACATTAATCTTCGTGTTCCATTCGCGGTAAAGCCCCTCCATCGCCTCGAAACGCGAGAGCTGCGCATCCGTG
>CAVEDD010000096.1:5108-8441 GCA_963614515.1 Treponemataceae bacterium
TCCGTGACTCCCGGAAACTCGGAAATCAATATATCCTTGAATTCACTGTAATCCATATACATAGTTTTTGAAACCGCAGACATTCACACATTTTGTAATCAGCATTTCTACAGCGCCTCGTCGCTCAGCTCCATCATTTTCATCAGCTTGCTGCGGGCGCGGTGAATCTTGGTCTTGACGGTGTTCAGCGGCATCCCCAGAGCATCGGCGATTTCCTGATAGCCATAGTTGTCAATGAGGAACATTTTCGCGACCTTCTTGTAGTCCCCCTCAAGCAATTCAATGACTGTCAGCCACTTGTCATACTCCTCCTGATTTATCACGCTGTCTTCCGGAGAAGTGGCCTCGGAGGGGATGTCCAAAGAACTGTCGGAATCGTAGGCCATGGCCTGCACCTGCATACCCGCCGCCTTCCGCTGCCGGCTGTTCAGGTGGTCGAAGGCGGTGTTCTGCCCGATGCGGAACAGCCAGGTGGAGAACATATAGGACTCATTGTAGAGTTCAATCCTGCTGAAAGCCTTCTGAAAAGTCTCTATGCAGACATCCTCCACATCCTCGCGGTTGGAGATGAAGCGCGAAACGTGGGCGGAAAGGGCCGAATGATAGCGCTGGTAGAGAATCACAAACGCCATCTGGTCCTGCGTCTTCGCCCTTCGGATGAGTTCACCGTCGCCCAGGTCAGTGAGCTTCGAGCCAGTTTTTTCCTTCATTGCATTCAACTGTAAGCGGTACGGACAACTTCGTCACATTCTCCATCTCCTCGACCACAAGCCGTTTCAGAGCCTCAACCTCATCGGGAACGGCATCGAAAAGCAGTTCATCGTGAATCTGGAGCACCATCCTGCTGCGGAGCCCCTCCCGGGTCATGCGGCGGTCGACATTTATCATCGCCATTTTGATGATGTCGGCGGCAGTCCCCTGAATCGGGGCGTTCACGGCGTTCCTCTCGGCGAGGGCGCGCACCGTGGCGTTGTGCGAACTGATGTCGGGGACATATCTCCGGCGTCCGAAAATCGTCTCGACATATCCGTTTTCCCGTGCCGCAGCGAGAGTGTCTTCGATGAAACAGGAAATCGATGGGAAATGCCTGAAATAATCATCTATTATCTGCTTCGCCTCATTCCGGGCTATGCGGAGGCGCTGCGCGAGACCGAAGGCGGAGATTCCGTACATTATTCCGAAATTCGCGGTCTTGGCTATGCGCCGCTGCTCCGCCGTCACTTCGGAAATCGGGACACCGAAAATCTTGGAGGCCGTCATCGCGTGGATGTCCTCCCCAGCCCTGAAGGCTTCGATGAGGTGGCTGTCGCAGCTCAGGTGAGCCATTATCCGGAGTTCAATCTGGGAATAGTCGGCCGAGACAATCAGCCCGTCAGGCCGGGAAGGCACGAAAGCCTTGCGTATTTCCTTGCCGCGTTCGCTGCGTACCGGGATGTTCTGGAGGTTCGGCTTGGAGGAGCTCAGCCTGCCGGTGGAGGTGAGAGCCTGATTGAAAGTCGTGTGAATCTTCCCCGTCGCCGGATTGACAAGGGAGAAGAAGGGTTCGATGTAGGTCGAAAGGAGCTTGCGCACCGCGCGGTATTCGAGAATCCCGCCCACGACCTTGTGTTTGTCGAGCAGCCCAACGAGCGTATCCTCGTCCGTAGGGTATTCATAGCGCACGTCTTTCTTGGCCTTGATTTTAGGGTTCAGCTTGAGCTTTTCAAACAAGAGCACGCCTATCTGCTTGGGGGACAGAATATTGAGCGTCGGTTCGCCGACCTCCTGCCTTATGCGGTCCTGAATCTGCGCGAGTTCTGCGGAAAGGGAGTCGGAGTAGCAGCGCAGCTGGTTCAGATCGACCTTCACACCCTCCGCCTCCATCTTGGCGAGCACCCGTATCAACGGTTCCTCGATTTCATCGTAAAGTTTCGAGAGCACGGGCGCATCATTCGTTTCCCCGGCTTTCAGCCCGGGCGATTCGAGTTTTTCCCCGGCTTTCAGTCCGGCCGATTCGAGATGCTCCCTGACTTTCCGCCCGAGCGCAAGGCTTATCGCAGCCTCCCTCGAACGGTCGTTTCCCGAATACCCGGAGTCTGCGGGGTCCGAGTCAAAAAGCGACAGCTCCTTTTCCTTTCCGCTTCCGGCCGCATCCTCCTCAAGGCTCACGCCGAGCACGGTGCGGGAGAGAGTGTCAATCCGGTGGGTCTTTTCGGGATTTATCAGATAGTCCATCAACTCGATGTCGTACAACGCTCCGCGCATATCGATTCCGAGACCGCGAAGCCATTTCCAGCAGTCCTTGAGAGCATAGCCCGTCTTCACGAGCGCCTCATCTTCAAGCAGTTCCCCGAACTCCTGCGGTTTCCCATCCGCGACGATGATTCCCTGCCCGGCAGCGGCGGAATGCGCCCCGGAAGAAGCGTCCGGCCCCGCGCCGGAAACTGCGGATTCAGAAGCGCCATTCCCGGCTGCGACTAGAAGCCTGTCCCCGTTCCTGAGCACGGAGACCATTCCGAAACGCATCCCCGCCTCAGCAACCTGCGCCGCTGCCGCCTTGCCGAACTTGAACTCCTCCGCATCCCCTGAGCCGCCGTCATAATCTTCGGGAGCGTCCCCGAGCCAGCGTTTCAACGAGCCGAACTCATATAAGTCGAAAAGTTCGAATATGCGCTTCCCATAGTGTCTGTCCACGGCCATATCCGCAGTCGGAAAGGCGCTCAGATCTATGTCCGTCTTGATTGTCACCAGAAAGCGGCTCATTTCGATGTGGTCGCGGGCAGCCTCGAAAAGCGCCCTCTGCTTGGGAGTCAGTTTGTCGAGATTGTCGTAAATCCCCTGCACGCTGCCGTAGAGTCCGAGAAGTTTCTTCGCCCCGACCTCTCCCACGCCCTTCACTCCGGGCACGTTGTCCGAAGCGTCGCCGCAGATTGTCAGATAGTCAATCACCTGCACGGGGTCGTGCACGCCGTATTTTTCGCAGATTTTCGCCCTGTCGAGCAGCTCGCTCTCCGAACCGGCCTTCCCCGGCCTGAGTTGGAGAACCCGGTCCGTGACAAGCTGCCCGTAGTCCTTGTCGGGAGTCACCATATAGACCGTAAACCCCTCATTCTCAGCCTTCTTCGACATAGACCCGATAACATCGTCGGCCTCATATTTCGGAATCATCAGCACCGGTATGTTCAGCGCCCGGCAAATCCCGCAAAGGGGTTCCAGAGCGTCTATCACCAGCTGCGGAGTGGCGCTGCGCGTCCCCTTGTAGTCAGGGTAGGCGTCGTGCCGGAACGTTCCACCAGGCGGGTCGAACGAAACCGCGAGATGTGTCGGATGCTCCTTTTCGATGAGTTCAAAGAG
>CAVEDD010000097.1:0-3321 GCA_963614515.1 Treponemataceae bacterium
CTTTTGCACCGTTGGCAAGAAGTTCAGCTGGCGTGATGAACCTCATCTTCCCGTCGCCCTGTCTGGCCATCAGAATCATCCCCTTGGACTCGATGCCCCGGATTTTGCGCGGAGCGAGATTGGCGAGTATGCAGATTTGTTTCCCGAGCATATCCTCCGGAGAATAGAACTCCGCGATGCCGGAAACAATCGTGCGTTTGTCGATGCCCGTGTCAATCGTCAGCTTGAGCAGCTTGTCGGTCTTCGGAACGCGCTCAGCCTCAAGCACAGTCGCCGTACGGATGTCCATCTTCTCGAAATCCTCGAAACTGCACTCCTCCTTCTGCGGCTCCACCTTCGCGGCGGCCTCCTTTGCGGCAGCCTCGGCAGCTGCGGCTTCACGCTCCGCCCTGATGGCGTTAAGGCGCGCAATCTGCGCATCGACCACCTCATCCTCAATCTTCGCAAAAAGCAGTTCCGCCTGTCCGAGTTCATGACCCACAGGGAGTACGCGCCCGGAAGAGAGGTCGCTCCACGAGAGGGAAACCGTATATTCTTCTGAAGACGGACAGCCATTCGGAACAATTCCGCTGACAGTGTGCAGCGCCGCCGCCTCGGAGGCGGTGAATATGTTCTCTCCGGAAGCGCCCTCCTCTCCGGCACGATAATCCGTGCCCGCGATTATTCCCACACGGAGAATCCTGCGGAGCTTCTCGGCCGAGAACGGAAGGAACGGTTCGAACGCCACGGCAAGCGCGGCGCAAATCTGGAGGGAGACATTGAGAATCGACGCCGTCCTGTCCATATCCGTCTTGGCGACCTTCCACGGCTCGGTGTCAGTGAGGTATTTGTTGCCGAGACGGGCGAGATTCATCGCCGCCTTGAGCGCCTCGCGGAAGCGGTAGGACCCGATGTTGGATTCTATTTCCGCCGTCAGAACAGGAATCTGCGCAAGCGTCTCCCCGTCAATCGCCTCCGGCTTCAGGTCGGCAGGGACTTTCCCCCCGAAATACTTGTGCGTCAGCACCACCGCCCTGTTCACGAAATTCCCGAAAATCGCCACAAGCTCGCTGTTGTTGCGGGCCTGGAAGTCCTTCCACGAGAAGTCGTTGTCCTTGGTCTCCGGAGCGTTGGCGCAGAGCACATAGCGGAGCACGTCCTCCTGGCCCGGGAACTGCTCGAGATACTCGTTCAGCCACACGGCCCAGCCCCTCGAAGTCGAAATCTTGTCACCCTCGAGGTTCAGGAACTCGTTCGCAGGGACATTGTCCGGAAGTATGTAGCCGCCGTGAGCCTTGAGCATTGACGGGAACACGATGCAGTGGAACACGATGTTGTCCTTGCCGATGAAATGCACGAGTTTCGTATCCTCCGACTTCCACCATTTCTCCCAAGTCTGCGGAAGCAGCTCACGGGTGTTGGAGATGTAGCCTATCGGAGCGTCGAACCAGACATAGAGCACCTTGCCCTCAGCCCCCTCCACCGGCACGGGAACGCCCCAGTCGAGGTCACGGCTCACGGCACGCGGCTGAAGCCCGCCGTCAATCCAGCTCTTGCACTGCCCGTAGACATTGGTCTTCCACTCCCTGTGCCCGTCGAGAATCCACTCCGAGAGCCAGTTTTCGTACTCGTTCAGAGGCAGATACCAGTGCTTTGTCGGCTTCTTCACAAGCGGGGAGCCGCTGAGGGACGATTTCGGATTTATGAGTTCGTCCGGGCTGAGCGTCGCGCCGCACTTCTCGCACTGGTCGCCATAAGCCCCTTCCGCACCGCAGCGCGGGCAGGTCCCGGTGATGTAGCGGTCCGCGAGAAAGGTCTTCGCCTCCTCATCATAGTACTGCTCGCTTTCCCTGACGATGAACTTGCCCTCATCGTAGAGCTTGCGGAAAAAGTCCGAGGCCGTCTTCTCGTGAACCTTGGATGTCGTGCGGGAATAGATGTCGAAATTGATTCCGAGTCCGGCGAAAGACGCCTTTATCAGCGAATGGTATCTGTCCACGATGTCCTGCGGAGTCACGCCCTCCTTCTTCGCCTTGATTGTAATCGGAACGCCGTGTTCGTCCGAGCCGCAGATAAAAAGCACGTCCTGCCCCCTGAGCCTCTGATACCTCACATATATGTCCGCCGGAACGTAAACCCCCGCGAGATGTCCGATGTGGACGGGACCGTTCGCGTAAGGAAGCGCACAGGTCACCAGCTGTCTTTTGTAATCATTCTTTTCCATATTCATATATCACTATTCATATATCACTTTATCTCAATATATCATATCATCGTATCTATTTCACAGCGTCATCATATCATCGTATCTCCGTCATATTCATATATTCATATTCATATATCCATATATCCATATATTCATACCGACATATCATATCCATATCATCATATCATCGTCATATTCATATAATCATATCATACCGATATGACGGCCCACCTATTTCCGCAGCTCCGACGCGAGGGACGATTTCACCCTGTTCAGTTCCGTGATTCTGCGCATCAGCTCCTCCATCTTTCCGGAATCCTGCGTTGCGACGAGTTCCTTCTGGAGCGACTTGATTTCAAGTTCGACATTGAGCAACTGCAGCTTTATCAGCGACTTGGGGACATATGTCACCAGAGTCGTCTCCATCGAAGTGAGCGAGTTCTCGAAATTCTTCACCGTCAGATTGTACTTGTCGACAAGCAGGTCGCGCGTCACCGCGCTTGTCTGCGAATCCGCGCTGTCACGAAGCCGGGCAAGAATCCGGCTCTGCTGCAGACCCTCGTCATAGAACCCGGCATATTGCTCCAGAATCCGCGCATACATCGAGTTACGGAAGGTCATCCCGTTGTCGTCCAAGGTGTTGAGTATGAAATCGGCGACCGTGGGGACCTCGCCTGTCCTGTACGGGGAGTCCTTGTCGAACTTCAGCTCACATTCGCCGTACTCAAGAAGGAAGCACAGCAGCTCACGCTCCGCTGAGGCGGTGAAAGGCTCCTCCTCACGCATCCCGGCGGTCCCGGCGGCATCGCGTAATCCGTCACGAATCAGGCCTCCGGTCTCCCGGACCTTATCCCACGGAGCATCCTGACTCTCCTCCGCCCCGGAAACGCCAGGAGCGTCAGGGGTGTCCGAAGCATCCATGGAGGACTTGGCATCCGTAGCAGCCTCCCTGGCCGCCTCACGCTCCCGCTGCCTTTTTTCAGCCACGAGCAGAGCCTCGCGGGACTGCCTCACCCTGTCGTAGAGCATGCTCTCCTCGGTTCCGAACTTCGCGGAACAAGTCTGTATGTACATCGCTCGGACAATCTGGTCGGGAATCAGCGCAATCGTATCCGCCACCTCGTTGATCAGCGACG
>CAVEDD010000097.1:4254-8344 GCA_963614515.1 Treponemataceae bacterium
TCTCGTGCTCCATCACGAAATCCACCGCCGACCCTGCCTTGCCGCAGCCGAAGCATTTGTAGATGCCCTTGGACGGGGAGACGTAGAACGACGGGGTCTTTTCGTTGTGGAAGGGGCAGCAGGCGGTCCAGTTCGCCCCGCGACGCTTCAGGTCGACGAAATCGCCGACCACGTCCACAATCTGTGCGACATCCAGAATACGCTCTACCGTGTCACGTGGAATCATCACCACCCCAGTTTAATAATCACCCTGTCTTTTCAAACCCGCGGCACCGGTGATGCCGAATCAGTCTCCGGTGCCGCAACCGCAAATCAGTTCGCGACCTCGCAGAGGAACTTGAGCCGCACGAGGCGGATTTCATTCTCCTCGCAGTCATCACCGAGTTCCGCAACGGCATCCTCCACGGAATCCGACTCCGCCTCATCGCGGAAATATCCATAAATCTCGTCCACGACCTCGTCATCGATGTTCTGCCGGATGTAGTAGTCCAGATTGAGCCTGAAGCCGGACTGCACTATTGACTCGATTTCCGTCAGCAGCTCCTCGAACTCAAGCCCGAGAGCCTCCGCGATGTCCTCCAGCGCGAGACGGCGGTCGATGTTCTGGATAATCGTAATCCTGTTGTCCGAGTTGTGCCGCAGGGTCTTCATCACAGAGAGGTCATACGGCCGTTCTATCTCATTCTCCTCCACATACTTGGCAATCAGGGCGACGAACTCTCCCCCATACTTCTTCGCCTTTCCCTCGCCCACGCCCTGACAGCGCTGCAGTTCGTTGAGACTGACCGGATACATTATCGACATATCCTCGAGGGCGGCATCGCTGAAGATGACCCACGGCTGAAGTTTCAGTTTCCGTCCCATATCCTTGCGCAGGTCCTTCAGCATGCTGAGCAGCGTCTCGTCCCCTCCGCCACCGCCGGCGCGCGCCGCAGGAACGGCGGCATCGTCGTCATCGTCCTCACCGTCCGCGAACACCCTGTCCTCCGTGAGCATGAGCGGAGTCGGGCTGTCTGCGAATTTACGTCCTTCCGGGGTCACGGATATGAGTCCGTAGGCCTCTATGTCCTTGTCAAGCAGGTGCAGCACGATGCCCTGATGGATGACCGCGCACCAGAAATGGGAGCTGCGGTCACGCCCCGCTCCGAAAGATTCGATGCGGTCGTGCCTGTATGATTTGATCAGCGCATTACTTTCGCCGGCGAGTATGTTCGCGAGATGTTCCGTCTTGAAATGCTCGGGAAGCGCGGTCACAAGGTCTATGACCATACACATCTGCTCCGAACCCTCGAACCTCTTCTTCGGATGGAGACAGTTGTCGCACGCCCCGCAGTTGTCCTGGAGGTAGTCCTCGCCGAAGTAGTTGAGCAGCAGCTTCCTGCGGCATTGGTTGGACTCAGCGTAGGCCACGGTCTCCATCAGCAGCTGCCGTCCGATTTCCTGCTCGGCGACCGGTTTCCCCTGCATGAACTTCTCCAGCTTCTGTATGTCCTTGTAGCTGTAGTAGGTTATGCACTGCCCCTCCTTTCCGTCACGTCCGGCGCGTCCGGTCTCCTGGTAATATCCCTCAAGGCTCTTGGGGATGTCGTAGTGAATCACGAAGCGCACATCCGGCTTGTCGATGCCCATCCCGAAGGCTATGGTCGCCACAATGACGTCCACCTCCTCCATCAGAAACGCGTCCTGATTCTCCGCACGGGTCTTCGCGTCAAGCCCGGCGTGATACGGACGGGCCTTTATCCCGTTGATGTTCAACAGCTCCGCGATTTCCTCGACCTTCTTGCGGCTGAGACAGTAGATGATTCCGGATTTTCCCGGATTCTGCCGTATGTATTTTATTATGTCCCTCTTCGGGTCTGTCTTCTCACGGATTTCGTAGTAGAGATTCGGCCGGTTGAACGAGGACTTGAAGACTTTCGCGTCCTGGATTCCGAGATTCCTGACTATGTCGCTCTGGACTTTCGGGGTGGCCGTCGCGGTGAGGGCTATTATCGGGGCGCGCCCGATTTCATCGATTATCGCCCGTATGCGGCGGTACTCAGGCCTGAAGTCGTGCCCCCATTCCGAAATGCAGTGGGCCTCGTCGATGGCATAGAACGAAATATGTATTTCCTTCAGCAGAGCGACGTTTTCAGGCTTCGTCAACGACTCCGGAGCGACGTAGAGAAGTTTCGTCTTCCCCGCCAGCAAATCCGTCCTGACCTCCGCAATCTGCGCCTTTCCGAGCGACGAATTGAGGAAATGCGCCACCCCCTCGTCCCCGGACACGAATCCGCGTATGACATCGACCTGATTCTTCATCAGCGCGATAAGCGGGGAGATGACTATCGCGGTGCCATCCATCAGCAGGGCCGGCAGCTGGTAACACATGCTCTTCCCGCCGCCGGTCGGCATCAGGACAAAGGCGTCATTCCCCTCCACAAGGTGGCGGATTATCTCCTCCTGACCCGGTTTGAACGACGTGTAGCCAAAAAACAGCCTGAGTTTCTCGAACAGTTTTTCTGTGTTTACCATACCTGTTGAACGAATTTTCTTGGAAATCCCCGGATAAACCGGCACAGATTCGTGAAAAATCACCGTATTATCCCAAAGGATTACTAAAGATAGACATATTTTTATATATGACAAAATTTTATTTGAGAAAGTTTGAGTATCTTTGCGGTTGCTCCGGTTTTTCCGTGGCATACGGGTCCCGCCGGATATGAAATCCGGAACATATGGATTACGGCAGATATGGAAATGTAAACATATCAATAAAATATTCATTATGAAAGCATTAAGAATCTTTGCGGCAGTTCTTGCGGCCGCGCTTGCACTTTCCTGCAAGGCACAGAGTGATGTCAAGGTTGACGTCGAACTCCCAACACACGCCGAGACCGACTCGGTAAGCTACCTTCTCGGTATCAACTTCGGCTCGTTCCTCAAGGGCAACGGACTCTGCGACAACCTCTCCGAACTCAATATGTCTGAGCTCAAGAAAGGTATGAGCGATTTCCTCAAGGCCGAGGGCAACGTCTATGACCCGGAGTTCGGCAAACAGTTCAAAATCAACCCGGAGGAGATGGGACGCATCATCAACGGCTACCTCTCCAAGAAAAACGAGTACACTGCGGCTGTCAACAAGGCCAAGGGTAAGAAGTTCCTTGAGGAGAATCTCAAGAACGGAGTCGACACGACGGCTTCAGGACTCCAGTACACCATCATCGAAGAGGGTGCCGAGTACAAGGTTCAGCCTAACGACACCGTCTGGGTGTTCTACAGCGGCAAGACCATCGACGGCAAGGAGTTCGACGGAAATATGGGCAACGATGAGCCTACGAAGTTCACCGCGAACCGCGTAATCAAGGGCTGGACAGAAGGTCTCGGTCTTCTCGGAGAAGGTGGAAAGGCGACTTTCTACATCCCGTCGGAGCTTGCATACGGCGAGAGGGGCAACCGCAACATCGAACCTAACTCAGTTCTCATCTTCGAGGTCGAGGTTCAGAAAGTGGGCAAGTTCGTCCCTAAGGAGGAAGAGACTCCTGCGAAGAAGAAATAATCCGGCAAGTCTATGGCACTTGAGATAGAAGGAAAAATCATCACGAAACTTCCTGTGCAGAACGGGACTTCCGCAAGAGGCCCTTGGTCGAAGCAGGAGTTCGTGATTGAGTACCAGGATGGGAACTACCCCAATCAGGTGTGCATGAACGTCTGGGGCGAGGACAAGGTTAAGGATCTGGAGCAGTTCCAGGCCGGCGAGACGGTGAAAGTCTCGTTCAACCTTTCGAGCCGCGAGTACAACGGACGCTGGTATTCCGACATCCGTGCGTGGAGAATCGAACGCGCAGGCGCGGCTCCGCAGGCTCAGGCTCCGGCATATGGTACTCCGGGCTACACCGCGCCTACTGGTGCCGGTGCTCCGCAGCAGCCTGCGGCTTCTGCCGCGACTGCGACGGATTTTGATGCGAACGATGATCTTCCGTTCTGAGGACGGAGGACGGAGCTGAATAAAAAGCGGTCTGCTGCGTTGTTCTCCTTGCCCGAATCCTCACAACCGAAAGGTTGCTCCGGTGTCGGGCGCGTCGAGAGCCTTGCATCCCATCTTTTTATT
>CAVEDD010000098.1:0-8183 GCA_963614515.1 Treponemataceae bacterium
TGGACGAAGTCGTCGAATGGCTGAAGGATTCGGAACTCGGAGGGTACAACTCCCAGAAATTCGACCTTCCGATGCTGGCTGAGGAAATCGAGCGGACTCGGACATTCAGGCACAAGGCTCTTGACATCGACCTGCACGCGAAAAAGATGATTGACGCGCAGCTGATTTATTTCGCCTACGAGCCGCGCAACCTCAAGGCCGCCCACAAGTTCTACTGCGGCTGCGACTTCGAAAACGCTCACGCCGCCGAGGCCGACGTTCTCGCGACGGTCGAGGTCGTGGAGGCGCAGCTTGACAAATATTCGACGGTGGATCCCGACAAAGGCTTCCCTGTGCTCAAGAACGACCTGAACGCGCTGGCCGGATTCGTCAAGACTAAGTATGTCGATTTCGCCGGCCGCCTGATTCTCGGCGACAAGGGCGAGCCTGAGGTGAACTTCGGCAAATACAAGGGGAAACCGGCGCGCTGGGTCTATGAGAACGACCCGTCCTATTTCAGCTGGATTGACAGGGGCGACTTCATGCTCGACACGAAACACCAGTTCGCGAAGCTGAAGGAGCAGTTCGAGACCGAAAAGCGCGAGGCCCTTCGCAAGCCGCTCAGCGCGAGCGAAACGGCAGACGCGGCTGCAGCGCTTAAAGAGAAATTCGGCAACAGACTCTGAAAGGGACACTGAATGACGCGGCGGCTCTGAAAGAGGAATCCGACAGATACTGAAATAATCGAAGGAGGAATCCGGCAGATACTGAAGGAGGAATCCGGCAAACACTGAAATATATGAACATCGTTGTAAGACATCTGGACGGAATCTGCACCTGCAGGCCAGACACCACCTGGGAGCGCGAGAACAAGGACATCTATGCAATCCCCGCAGTGAACGCATACCGCTTCACTCCCGTTCTCTTCGTCCGGGTCAGCAAGGCCGGCAAATGCGTCGGCTACAAGTTCACCTCACGCTATTACGACGGGTTCAACTTCGGGGTGCTGCTCTACGGCGGACTACGGACAGGAACTTCGGCCGCCGAATCCGGTACGGAATCCGGGGAGGCATCCGGAAATGCATCCGGACTCCACTGGTCGTCCTGCCTCGACCACAGTTCGATACTCCCCTTCCCTCTATACAATCCGCTTGTTCTCGAAAACGACGAGAAGGAGTTCAGACTCAGAAAAAACGGGACGGTGCTGTTCAGAACAGGAGAAGGAAGTGCGGAGACGGTGGGGAACGCCATCGCGGAAGTCTCCGAACTGGTTTCGCTGCGAATCGGAGACATCGTCGCCATCGAACTTCAGGAACCGCTTCCGCTTGCCGGAAGGCCGTCCGCAGACACTGCACAGGACTGCCTTCTCACAGGCGAGTTCCTTGAGACGGAGACTTTCCGCCACCAGATAATCTTCTGACTCCCGGGACATATGATTCCCACGCCCAGTCTCACACCGGACATACGATCTGACTCCCGGGACATATGATTCCCACGCCCAGTCTCACACCGGACATACGAAAAGAGAGGATGACCTTTTTCCGGTCACCCTCTCTCTTTCATTGAGGCAAAAACTTATTTGGAAGCCTCTACAGAAACCTTGCGGAATTCTTTAAGGTCTTTCATAAGCTCAAGCGCGTTCTTGCGTGCACGTGCGCCGGCAGCTTTATTGCCTTTAACTACCTGTGCCTCAGCATTTGCCTGAAACTCCAAGATTTCAGCATTAATCTTTGCAACGAGTTCTTTCATGTTATTGAATTTTAATTGGTAATTGAAAACTTCTTTCAAAAAGCGCTGCAAGATATACAGAAAAACAATAACTTGCAAATATTGAACGGATTTTTTATCCGTTTTTGTCCGCCTTTGTATTCATTTTTTGCATATTAGGCACAAATTAGCGACATTTGTGGAATATGTTTTCAGAACAGGATTCAAGTACGGACTCTAACAACAGCTTACGATGAAGATATCACCGAAATTCAAAGTACGCACGATGGTCGGCCAGAATGTGATTATAATGCAGGGCAGATACGGAGGGGACATGACCAGAATCATATCACTCAACGAAAGTTCACTCTTTCTCTGGAACACCCTCCGCGAACGGGAATTCTCGGTGGAGGACGCGGCGGAGGCGCTTGAGGACGAATACGGAATCGATGCGGAACTCGCGAGAAAGGACGCCGAGGCCTGGTGCGGAAAGATTGAGGAATACGGACTGCTTGAAAATTGCGGCGGAGACTCCGATGAAAAATGACATGAAAGTTGCAGCGGGTGCGGCGATGAAAGACCGTAATGCCGTCACCATCGGAATCGCGGACTTCAGATTCCGTTTTTCCGGACCGGATTTATGCGGATTCGTCAGTGCGATGCCTTTCTTCACGCCGTTTCTGGAGAAAGCCCACGGAGATGAGGAAACGAAAGCGGACTTCACGGTCTCGGAAGAACTCGGCATTGCGGAAATCAGCGGGCTCGAAGAAATCTGCGGAAAGCTGGAAAGCTGTTTCGACGTATCCTTCGAAGACATATCCTGCTCGTTCTTCCGGAACGGAGACACGATAATCTTCCGTATGGACGAAGAACATTCTGGCAAAGAGCTTTGGGAGACGTGGAGAATCGGTGACTGCATCGTCCGCAGTTCAATCGTCAGGGCGACGGCCACGATGTACCGCTACGCGCTCTGGACGGCGGTCAATTTTCTGACCTGCATGCACGGATGCGTGGCCATACACTGCTCGGCGAACGTGTTCGACGGAAGGACCGTCATTTTCCTCGGAGAATCAGGCACCGGAAAGAGCACGCACACGAGGCTGCTGCGCGAAAGATACCCGGATTCGTTCCTGCTGAACGACGACAGCCCTTTCGTGAGAGTGATGCCGGACGGGAGAGTGATGGTTTTCGGCTCGCCGTGGAGCGGCAAGACCCCGTGTTACAGAGCCGAGTCATATCCTCTCGCCGCGGCGGTCAGGCTCAGCCAGGCTCCGCACAACAGAATCAGGAGGCTGAACCCGCTGCAGGCGGTCGGGGCGCTGCTGCCTTCGGCTCCCCCGATGCTGAACTACACGGAAGAAACTTCCGATGCGCTGTATAAATATATTTCCGATGTTTTGGAAAAAGTCCCGGCCTGGCATCTCGAGTGCCTCCCGGACAAGGAGGCTGCGGAACTTTCGCACGACACTGTCCTGTGAGCCAGCTATGGGAGTCGAACCCACGACCTTCGCGTTACGAATGCGATGCTCTACCAACTAAGCTAAACTGGCTTTGGCCTCAATCTGCGGACGCTGTCCGAAGAAAGGACTGCAAAGATAGTAAATTTCTGAATATATTTCATCCATCGGGACAAATTTTCTGTTTTCGAGGATATATTTCTTCATATTCGGAGATGTTTGAACATATTATATATACGGATTATATATATACGGATTATAACGGAACGACAATGGAGAACGAAAGATACAGTGACATTCTCATCATAGGAGGAGGGGCGGCCGGGCTTATGGCGGCGGTCGGAGCGGCCGGCGGTGCAGGTCTTACGGGGCTTACGGAATCGGGAGAAGATACGGCCGGGAGGAGAAACTCCCCGGTTAAAGTGACCGTTCTGGAAAAGATGCCGAAGGTCGGACGCAAAATCATGATCAGCGGGAAGGGGCGCTGCAATTTCACGAATATGTCCGAGTGGAACGATTTCTCGCGGCACGTGCACCCGAAAGCCGATTTTCTCAAGCCGGCGTTCTTCGCACTGCCTCCCCGCCGGATGATGGAAATGATTGAGGCTCACGGATGTCCCTGCGTGGTGGAACGTGGCGACAGGGTGTTTCCGGAATCCCACAGGTCGGCCGACGTGGTCGATGTGCTGCTCGCGATGGCCAGGGAGGCGGGGGCGGAGATTGTCACCGGCTGCGAGGTCTTCAATGTCGGCAGGAATGCGGACGGCCGGTTCACAGTCTCGACGGGCTGCGGCGACTTCAGCTCGGACAAGCTCATCATCACGACAGGAGGACTCTCCTACCCCGGCACAGGCTCCACGGGAGACGGCTATGTCTGGGCGGAGAAGTTCGGACACAGAATCAGCGGGCTTTTCCCCTCGCTCACTGCGCTTGTGCCGGCGGGATACAAGAATGTCGGTGCGAAAGGGCACATCGACCGCTCCGTTCCCCTCACGGAGTGGGGGCGTCAGCTTGCCGGGATTCAGCTCAAGAACATCGGACTCGCCATTGAAACCGACGGGAACATTTCGGATTCCGACTTCGGAGACCTTGACTTCACAGACGGAGGCATCGAGGGCCCGCTCGGATTCAGGCTCAGCCGAAAAGCCGTGAAAGCGATAATCAACGGGGCGAGAGTGATCGCACACATAGACCTGAAGCCGGCCGTCGAGGCTGAGCAGCTGGAAAAGAGAATCGACAGCCTGTGGCAGGAAATCTCCTCAGACCGGAGAAGCTTCACTCTCGTGCGCGGACACCAGACGCTGCGCCCATACAGGGAACGCTTCGAGGTGCTGCTCACGAAACTGCTGCCGAAGGAACTCGCCAGACCTTTCACCTCGTCAAACCCGGGTCTCGACAGCCGCACGCTCGGGAAGGCGCTGAAAGACTGGAAGCTCCCGATTGCCGGATTCGTCGGTTATGAACGCTGCGTAGTCACCGCCGGCGGGGTGGCGACCGATGAGGTGAACAAAAAGAATCTGGAGTCCAAACTCATTCCCGGACTGCATTTCGCGGGAGAACTGCTCGACCTCGACGCGGACACCGGCGGCTACAACCTCCAGATTGCCTTCTGCACCGGCTTCCTTGCCGGAGTGTCGGCAAGAAACTTCCATATCAACGACCCGTCTGAAAAAAAATAGGGGATGACCATTTTGGTCCCCCCTGATAATGATTTCTGAAGATTCCGAAAACTTTGCAATAATTACATTTCAGAACAGCAGGTCCGTCACCTGGTTGAAGACATTTTCGGCAGTGAAGCCGAGTTTCTCGTCAAGCACCTTGTACGGGGCGGAGAAGCCGAAGCTTTCAAGCCCATAGACGGTGCCGTTCGAGCCGACGAGTCCCTGAAGGGTCACGGGCAGGCCTGCGGTAAGTCCGAAGACATTCGCTCCCGGCGGAATCACTTCCTCCTGATATTCGATGCTCTGACTGCGGAACAATCCCTCGGACGGAGCTGAGACGATGCGGCAGCGGATGCCTTTACCGCGCAGAAGTTCCGCGCCGGCAATAAGCGTCGCCACTTCAGAACCCGAAGCCACAAGAACCACCTCGTTCCGGCCGAGACCGTAGTCGTGGAGCTTGTCAGAACCGGCCACGATGTATGCGCCTTTAGCAACCTGCTGATAGTCATTTTCCTCCGGAAGGCTCTTTATGTTCTGCCTTGACAGGATGAGCGCGGAAGGAGTCTTTGTGTTCTCCATCGCGAGTTTCCACGCCTGGGTCGTCTCCTCCGAGTCAGCCGGACGGAGCACAAGCATGGAGTTCTCTCCGTGATGGTTCTTGAGCTTCTCCATCAGCCGGATCTGAGCCTCCTGCTCGACAGGTTCGTGCGTAGGCCCGTCCTCGCCGACACGGAAGGCATCGTGCGACCAGATGAACTTCACCGGAACTTCCATCAGAGCCGCCATCCTGACGGCCGGCTTCATATAGTCCGAGAACACGAAGAATGTCGCGCAGGCAGGAATCACTCCCCCGTGGAGAGCCATTCCTATGCAGCAGCAGGCCATCGTGAGTTCGGAAACTCCCGCCTGAAGGAACGCGCCGGAGAAATCCCCCGCCTTGAACGCGTGAGTTTTCTTGAGGAAGCCGTCCGTCTTGTCCGAGTTGGAAAGGTCGGCCGAAGCGACAATCATATTCTCCACCTCGACTGCGAGTGTCCCGAGAACCGCAGCGGACGCGCCTCGGGTGGAATCGTCCCTCTTCTGCTGAATCGCCCTCCAGTCTATGTCAGGAGTCTCTCCCGAGAACCATCTCGCCTTTTTTGCGGCGAGTTCCGGATTGGCCGCCGCCCATTGAGCCTCTTCGGCCTTGCGTGCTGCGACTGTCCCCTTAAGTTCTTCACGCCGTGCCGCATAAATCGCCTCGGTTTCAGGGAAAATCACGAACGGATTCTCAGGGTCTCCCCCGAGAGCCTTGACGGTGTTGAGATATGCGTCGCCTCCGAGAGGCGCGCCGTGGATGGCACAGCAATTCTCGTAGCTTGAGCCGTCGGCGCGGAGAGCGCCCTTGCCCATCACCGTGTTTCCGATGATGAGAGTCGGCTTCCCAACCGTTGCCAGAGCCTCGTCGAGAGCCTTACGAATCTGTGCGACATTGTTCCCGTCGATTTCAATTACATTCCAGTTCCACGCACGGTACTTCGCCGCGACATCCTCGTTGTCGACCACGGCCGTCTCCGTGGAGAGCTGGATGCGGTTGGAGTCGTAGAACATTATGAGGTTGTCCAGTCCGAGAGTTCCCGCTATGCGGCCGGAGCCCTGCGAGATTTCCTCCTGAATGCCTCCGTCGGAGATGTAGGCGTAAATCCGCTGCCCCATCACCTTGCCGAGACGCGCCCCGAGGAACTTCGCCGCTATCGCCGCGCCGACTGCGAAGGTATGTCCCTGGCCGAGCGGTCCGGAGGTGTTCTCTATACCCCTTTCAACGCAGCGCTCCGGATGTCCCGGAGTCGGACTTCCCCACTGGCGGAACTGCGAAAGTTCTTCCACAGTGAATTTGCCGGTGAAGGCGAGGACGGAATAGAGCATCGTGCTCATATGTCCCGGATCGAGGAAGAAACGGTCACGACCCTCCCAGAAAGGGTTTTCCGGGTCATAGACCAGATACTCGGAAAAGAGCGTGTTGATGAAGTCGGCACCGCCCATTGCACCGCCCGGATGTCCGGACTTCGCCTTTTCAACCATAGAAGCCGCCAACAAACGGATGTTGTCAGCGGCCCTATTCATATTCTTTATATCATTTTTCATTTTCCATCATTTGTGTGATGCGAAAAAGTCGTAATTCATACGCCACTTTTCTTCGCTCGGCAATCTCAAATAAATTTGGATTGCCCTGCTTATCGAAAAAGTTGTATAAAAGGTGGGATTTCAAGGCTTGCGAGGCGGAAAAACCGGAGCAACCTTGCGGTTGTGAGGATTTTTCCGATGAGCGTAACGCAGAAATCACCCTTTTATACGGCTTTTTCAGAAGGACTGGGCGATGGCAATAAAGTCTTCAGCCTTCAGCGCCGCCCCTCCGATGAGTCCGCCGTCGATGTCAGGCTGCGCGAAAAGTTCCTTCGCATTTGAAGGCTTGCAGCTTCCGCCGTAAAGGATGGTGATTTCCTCCGCAAGCGCGCCGAACTTCTCGGCAAGCACCTTGCGCACGCAGCAATGTATCTCCTCAGCTTGCTCTGCAGTGGCGGTCTTGCCCGTTCCGATTGCCCAGACAGGCTCGTAAGCCACGATGACCTTCGCCATCTCTTCCGGAGTGAGGGTGTAGAGCACATTCTTCACCTGCTCGGTGACAACCTCGAAATGCTTTCCGGCCTCGCGCTGCTCGAGGTTCTCCCCGATGCAGAAAATCGGCGAAAGCCCTGCTGCAAGTGCCAGATGTACTTTCTCGACGAGTTTCGCATCTGTCTCTCCATAATACTGACGGCGCTCGGAGTGTCCGAGAATGGTGTATCCGCAGCCCACTGAAGCGAGCATATTCACGGCAACCTCGCCTGTGTAGGCGCCCTTCTCCTTGTCGGCGCAGTTCTGTGCCGAAAGACCCACGGCAGTGCCCTTGACGACTTCAGCGACCGGTGCGAGGTGCACGAACGGAGGCGCGATGATAAGTTTGACATCTGAAGGAACCTCAGCTGACTTTGCGACAACAGCCTTTGCGAGTTCTACGCCCTCAGGAACCGTGGTGTTCATTTTCCAGTTTCCTGCAACAATGTGTTTTCTCATTTCAATGAATATTTAATTGTTATACATTTAAAATTATTGTCTTCTCAAACTCAGTCTTCCGGGATTCGGACATATGCCCCCAACTCCCGCACTCCGGCGGAAAAACCGCCGTATCCAAAACCTTGCAAAGGTACGAATCTGTTTTGAATAAAAGAAAAAGAATCGTCGATTGAAAATTTTGGGAATTTTGCATTGAAAATCTTGGGAATTTTTCATTGAAAATCTTGGGAATTTCATACCTCATGATGGCCTCATGGAGGCGTAGAAAGACTTGTATATCATTGAA
>CAVEDD010000099.1:0-418 GCA_963614515.1 Treponemataceae bacterium
CTTATCTCAACCAAAACCTTGTAACTCGCGAGGAGATAAAGAGTTACAAAAAATTAACCCAAAAAACGGGACAGAAACGCGACAGCTTTCGCACTCGACCGACAGCCTCTACGGGAAGAATGCCCCCAATCTATCTGATAAACCAGTCTTCTGTTTTTGTATATCCCTGCCTGCTCGACTTTATGTGTCTCATCCGAAATTTTCAGATATACCTCTGATGTCGAAGAATATTGCGGCATACCGGAGTGTCCCTCTGTCGTCTCATCGAGCCGCGAAATTATTTTCCCTGATACGCCATTGTCCGCAACGATTGTCTCGCCGACCTGTCTGTACTGATAGTCGCTGAAGCCTCCTCCGGGCAAATATTGACGTGCGCCGCCCATATTACATCAAATCATAATTTCTGTCATACCTGACC